>JAKEIF010000016.1 GCA_022545875.1 Nitrososphaera sp. | reverse complement strand
CTGCCCTTCTCACCTGGCTTTAGTGGCCTTCTCGTCTTTACAAAGAATTCTTTATGCAAGGGCTTGTTTACATTGAGACTCATTATCTCGAGCTCCCTGTCCTCTTCGTCCTTCACAGTGACATTCAGCTCGGGAAAGTCCCTATGCGTATCTCCATCCAGGTAATAAAATATCCGCTCAACTGGCTCGCTTGAAATATTGACTACATTCCACAAAAGGGTGTGGTGAGCGTACATTGTCTTTGGGTCTCTGATGTCAATTTCAAGCTCGATGTAATTGAAGAGGAATCTACTGCTGGTTCTTGCGACCTCTTCTGCTGCCTTGCTCTTTTGAGTCTTATCTTGTGATGGCGGTTTTTTCCTTCCAAAGTCCCTTGCCCAAACGTTGTAAATCAATATGGGCTCGTCGTGGTGCTTTATCTTGTAGTTGCCAGCTGGAAACAAGATGTTGCGGTATTCGGGGCGCAACATCTTTACATTGTTTGCAAAGCTCGCAGATGCCAGAATATTCATGCTCTCCGCAAGATCCATCACGCGGCGTGCCATGATAATCCCGGGGCCCCAAACGTTTTCATGCCCATTTAGGTCTTTGATGATATAGACCGGCCCGCTGTCAAGCCCGATCCGGAGCTCGACCCTGTTTTCCTTGGTTCTTTCATTGTTGTACCTTTGTAGCCCCTTGTGAACTTCAATAGCAAGATTCAATGGCTTTTCAGGACTGTCAGCAAACCCAATTGCCATACCGTCTCCGGTGGGAAGGACAAGTGTCGTTTCGGTATCTCGTTGTCTGAAGGAATCAGTCAACTCGATGAGCTTGTTCAAGAGGATTATCTTACGAGCCTGATCCATTGTAGTCTTGGTCGGGTCCGACGCTGCCACAATATCCGTAAAGAACCAGTGGTATTCACGAGTAATTGGAGGAATTGTGATATCTATGTCATAGCGTTCCTTGCTTTGTAGAGTACCCAGTATGTTTGATACAACATCGTACGAACACACTTTTAAAATTCCAACGGTGCTCATTGCAGGCGTTATGGCAAGTTTCTGATGCTTTTGCTTGATCTGGTCAACAAGCCAATCTTTGGTCTTGCCGGTTTCTTCCAGTACTTCCACTATTTGTGCGATCGTGGCAAGCTTTGCTAGCTGATCTTGGTCGGTGATGCCAACCGCAGAATTCTCGGCAAACTTGGTCGCAGAAACAATCTTGCCTCCAAGTCTGTGCTGTTGCTTTTTGTCTCCACTTTCCTGTGGATTTCTCTGCCGCCGGGCAACATGCACGAATCTCTTAAAGTCAAAGTCCCGCTATTAAGCATTCTTGCAGGATTAATTGTGTCAGACACAAGCGCAGATCCTATGATGCACGGCTCGGTTGGACGCTAGGCAATCACTGGTGGCAACACATTCCCCTGAGTATACCCGGCCAGAATTGAGGCATTCTTGTGCAGTTCTGACGCCTCATCTCCATAGCAGGTAATCCCAAACTGCAGGCCATTTGCAAAGGTTACTTCAACATGGCAATGGTTTACGCCATTCTTGAGTGTCCCTTCGTCTGTTAGTCTTGTCAGTCTCCATTGAACATCTTTGGTGCCGCCTTCCTTCCCTTGCACAAGGGCCCAGAGCGCCTCAGAGGCGTTACTATACATCTACGCGCAAGCCTCCGACCGATTCTCGTCTCGTTCGCTTGAGTTCTAGCTGCTCGGGAAATGCCTTTGTGGCAAGCAATAGTCCTGCGATTGTTGGACCAAAGCCCATTGCAACCCACACCATTGATTCTAACAGTTCCATAACGTCCATGGGCGACTGTTAATAGATTAATTTGGCTAGATTGAGCTGATTAGTTCTATAACCGAGCTATGCCAAATACAACACAATTCGGTCTAATACCAAACGCTGCTTACATGGTAGAGAGAATCAGACGGGGAATTCTTACTATGAAGTATTGGATCGCCCGTTCCGGATAAGGTATTCTGTACACACATCATATTACTGGAGCATTGTCAAGCCCAGAACATTTGAGCTTCAGACAGGCAGGCCGCAGAGAAGCGACAAGTCATCATTTCCCACGAATGGGCATCATCACTGGTAGGCCCTGCAGCATCTTACGGTGCGTGTTATGTTCGCCTCATCTACACAGATGCTCATAGCCAAATGCGAGATTATTTCAACGGTAGGAGTTAGACTGTTATTTGGCGGAATAATAGGGCTAATCGACTACATTGTGTTTCTCGATGAAAATCCAGACTATAATCAAATCGTAACGCTTTATCTCGTCGGGGGCGGGCTGATCATTGGCTTCCATGAACTCAATGCCCTTTCTGGTTGAAAAGCATAACATATAGCTAAACTCATCATGATAATTCTAAAGCTAGGCACGGGAGTATCTGGAGTGTTCCGTCGGGATAATTTCATGTTTGAGTTATGATACATGATTCTGAAATCAAGTATGTAACAGCGCGCATCATCTCTTAAATCATCCGTATTCGCGCTCAGTATGATGAATAATAACGCCCTCTTTATGGGTGCGCTGGCAATAGTTGTTATTGGCGTCCTCGCTTTGGCGTCCATTTCAAGCAATCCCGCGCTCTACGCACAATTATCACCAGAAACAGACACGGCAACTACTACTAATGGAGCAACAGTCGAAATTGGAGCCGGAAGTAACGCCACGGTCCAATTCTTTACTTTCTCTCCGCAGTCAGCTGAAATCAATGCAGGAGAAACCGTTACGTGGACAAGTCCGTCTCCATATTCAGACATACATACAGTAACCTTTGTGATTGACCAAAACGTGACATCAGACGCCATTCTGCCATTCGCTCTGCCAATTCAAGCGACCGCATCAGACTTTGAACTGCTGCCACCGTTTAGTGCAGGTGAGCCTCTGACTATCGAAACACCGGACGGGCAACAGGCAATTGTGGCTCTAAACAAGCTTGTATGGTATCCCGCTGTGCTTGATGACACCGATGAAACAACATATCTCAACGGGACAGAGGATGTGGAATACACACTGGATGGCACTGAAAAAGCGCTCAACTCGGGCATAATTATCGCGCCGTTTGCACCACTCGATGAAAATATGACAGGAGCGGCAGAATCCGAGTTAACGATCTCGGAAGGAGTGATGAATGATACCACAGAAACCACGACCGGTTCTGCTGACTCTGAACTGGGGCAAGCTCCGCCGTTTCCACCCGTAAGCACATTCGCTGTGACATTCAACGAACCGGGAACATACCCCTACTTCTGTGCGATACATCCCTGGATGGGCGGTCAAGTTATCGTAGCAGACGGCAACACTTCATCGACAGGTTCTACTCTGACACCCTGAGCAGGACAAAAGCGGGGACAAGGGTAGACCCGCCCACTTTTTCATTTATAATATTGATCGAACATTTTAGCGTCTGAGAATTTTATGCGCTAGGCAAGTGTGCGTGAAGCACATACATGTCGCCACTTATCAAAAATGTCGCATTGCTTTATAGCGTACATCAATTGTCAGCATCTGAATAATCCTACACACCTCAGGCCCGTATTACAGGGCGCTGAGAAAGGTGGGATATACAATCCATACATCCTTTACATTCAAGAACCTGACACGACGACTGATGAACCCATAACTCAGCTATAGCAATCTCGACAAGACAGCTTTGCTTATTGTAATTTTCAGTCTTTCATGCGCAGCTCTAGAATTAGCGAGGTGTCGTTACCTTGACGGGTGCCACTGTTAATCGCACGGGCGCATAGCACCCGTGAATATAACAAGAACAAAACCACGATTCTCAAATCTTCTTCCTTGGTAGAGGATCATTTTATTCTGAAATTCGATTTTAAGCCCATTCATCTAAGATAAGACCCATGACGTTTCATTAAATACAATTGAGCCATATGGTAGCTTGAGCTAAAATGTCGTCAACACGTAAACGTGAGGAAAAGGAGCAAGAGAAAGCAATTGACCGAACGATTGAAGAAACGAAAGATAACACAAATAGAGTCTTAAATGAAGCAAGAAGGGAGATTCCAGAAATCACTGCGGAATTTCACGATTATCAGGAACAGAACATCAAAGCCATCAAGG
>JAKEIF010000188.1 GCA_022545875.1 Nitrososphaera sp. | reverse complement strand
TTTATTGTTGACTTGGCACTGTTGGTAAGGGCGAGGCCTATGCGCGGGACAGGAGTTGCGTCAACATATTTCCGGTATCCGTCCAAGAGCGCGTTTAGTTGCTTGGAGTCAAGGCTGTCGGTTGGAATTGCAATAGTAGCAGTGGGCGCATCCAGGGTGAATGATGGCGCAGCGGATGAAGCGACAAGGGCGCGAGCAAACCGTGATGCAAGCTCTTCAGGATCTTTTGCGTTCTTTGTGAGTGCGGGAATGAGTCCTTCAATGACGAATTCAGACGAAGCCTCTCTGCTGAGCAGGGAGATTAACAGGGGAAGAGCTGCTGTGGCATCTTCAACAGTCTTTATCGCTGGCAGCCTTGCCACGTTCATAAAGTGCCCTCGCAGATCAAGGCCCTGCTCGAGTTGCCCCAGGTCAAGGAAAACGGTATCTGGGACGAGGCCCCAAACGGAAGTCGAGCCTATGTTTATCTCGCCAGCCAGGTGCATGTCCGCGATATCCTTTGGCATGGTATTGAAGACTAGATATTCTGAAAACACAGAGCCGGCGGTCTTGGACATGACGCTTTCTATTCCGTTTCTCAATGCTTCCTCGCTTGAGAGCAATTCTACAATATCAGAAGAAGGGAGGCCGAGCCTGGCGAGCCTGTTCCTGTATTCCTCGTGGCCGTGCTCTATGAGGACAGAATTGACCGTCTCGCGTATGAGAGATGAAGTGAGGTACGACGTCTGGAACTTGTAGATCTTGTTCTCGACTTCCTCTGTGATCTTGTGGGCCTGCTCGAGGGGAAGGTTTGCTTCTCTGACGAGGGACTGGATAATCTTGTGTGAGTTGAATTCCTCGATGGTCTGCCTGCTCGTGCGCACGTACATCTTGCCGCTCTCAATTATCGAGCGCTCTTCTATCTGGCGAGCGAGGCTCAGCACAAGCTTGCCGAGGTTAGTGATGGTGTACCGGCGCTCCGCCTTGTTAAGGGCAACTAGCAGCTGGCGCAAAAGCTTCCTGAGATGGTAGGCGAACTTGCCTGACTCTTTCTTTGACTTGAAGCCTGCCAGTGCCTTGAGCTCTGAATAGGTGAGTGGGCCCTTGGTATTGAGTATGCGCAAAATGTCGATCCTGTTAGGGCTGGCCATGACAGAGAATATCATTCTGACGCGCTTTGACGCAGATTCCAAGACTCCGCCCTTTCTCAGATCCTTTTGATAATCAAGACTCACCTGTTCCATCGCACCCCGATAATAAGGTAAATGATTAAAACTACTTTGTAAAATATCTTTCACCAAAGGTACGATCTGCCCTACTCGGACAAGCTGACCATTTGGTCAACTATTCCTTAACTTTCGACGAGCACTCCCTGTTCCTGCTCGTGCCGTGCCCTTGGAGAGGCAGAGGGGACTCCGGTAGGGACCTCTGGCAGTTTAGCCTTGGTCTCGCTCTCAAGAGCCCCTTCTATCTCGTGAAGGATAAGGAGTGCGTCTTCATCCACCGGAGTTGAAATCCTGGCTTCTGCCTTGATGTTTGCATTCAAGAGCACGTCAGTCGTCACAGACGATACATCGGAGAAGACCTGATTTGCGGCTGGGATGGCCTTGGTGATCTCGGATTGGATGCCCCTTATCATTTCAATAGTCGGGTCTATGGTGTCGAGGATTGTGGCAAACTCGTTTATCGTACTGAACCTGATAACGAGCGCCTCAAGTGCAAGGCTCGTATGCTGCGTAGTCCTGCGGACGCGCTTTACGTTTGAGAGTTCCGAAGCGATTATTCTGGCTCGGGTATTGTTGCCTGTTTTTATGTTGTTGATGATCTGCTCATGATAGAGTGCCTCCATGCTTGCAAACCTTCTGTCAAGATACTGGAGTTTTCCTAGTTGGCTATGAACTACGGTAGTTGCGTTGCTTATCTGGCTTACAAATTGCTGACGCTTCTCCGCTCCCCCTGCCATCTTACAGTATTTCGGGCAATGAAAGTCGAAAAAGACCCGGTGTTGAATTCTATGCACCAAAAGCTGCCATAAAGCTAAGCTACTCTCGAACTTGTATCGCTTTAATAGCATGAGATAATATCATAGAAATTGAGATGGGCAAGGTCGATCACGAGGATCACAGCGGGCTTTCAAAACGAGACCATATCAAGGAGCACCTGGGAGCCCGCAAAATCGAGTTTATCTCTACTGCAATAATCTGTGCAGTCTTTGCCGTTAGCTTTGCTCACCTCGAGTACTATTACATCAAGGACCCAGCGCTTCAGATTTCAAACGGCCAAGTCGTAGTCACTGACGACAACTTTGACAGGAGCAGGGAAACGGAGCCTATACTTGGCAACATGTACCAGTACCACCTTTTCCCGATGCTGTTTATCTTTGTGTTGATAAGTTTCGCCGCCCTGTGGGACGACATGATGTTCAAGTTACTAGGCAGGCACAAGAGGGTAAAGGCAGCCTTTCTCGGGATCGCCAACCTAATCACTGCAATACTGGTCGAGGACTTTGCCTGGTTTGCAAACAGGTTTGCTGTCCCGCTGGAAAGCGACCCCAAAGGCGGCCAGCTGATGCAGGCGTCGGATTGGACTTCGATGCACCTCGGATACATTGACCTTGGGAGTTTTGTCTTTCCAGGCTGGTATCTCCTGGCACTTGCCCTTGCTACTCTTGCATACTATGGCGCCTTTAGAAGGCACGACCGGCTTCGCTAGCGCTTGGCGACAGAAACTGCAAAGTCAGAAGGGTTTAGCGCAGTGCCGCAAACGGGGCAGCGAAAATTTGTTCCGCGCAGTGCGTCCTTGATCGATTTTAACATTCGCATCTGATAGATTACTGAACCGCATTTTCCGCAGTTGACGTCAGCTGACAGCATTGTATGCTAACAGCCTACAACAACTGAAATAAGAAAACTGTCCTTGACAGTTATTTACAAAATGCGCAGCTGCTGCTATGCAAGTCTAGCCGGCCTTAGGCCTGTTTATCCGCGGGCTCGGCTGCTCGCGCGACTGCCAGTCTGTTACCCTGAAATCTGAATGGCCGGTCTTTTCCGTGTGAACC
>JAKEIF010000187.1 GCA_022545875.1 Nitrososphaera sp. | reverse complement strand
AATTGAACTCGCACCAGCCAGCGAGGTCTCGGCTTTGGAATAAGCCTCATCTGAATGCTTTGCGTCGAACTTGCGCGCTAGTTCTTTAGGCAGATCCTTTGCATAAATGTCAAAAATCGCGTGATGCCCATAGATATCCTTCTTGTATCCCCTGATGCCAATGACTTTTACGGGAGGAGTAGCGATTACAGTTGCTGCATTTAACAACTGCTTGCCAAAATTCGGCGTCTTTTCTCTGTCGTCAATACTTAGGACGTGAATACCACCAACTTTGAAACCTGCAAATCCTAGGAGAGATGCTTTTTCTCCAGCAATCTGTGGCCATGTCCTGACTCGTGCCTCAAGGCTCTGGGCTCTTGCTCTTGGTCTAAAAGCAATGCTTCCTCTCCTTGGCGCGCTATACTTACGATGACCCATAGTTACTGCATGACTCTGCCAGTCCCTTTAATAAGTTATTTGACCTTTGCTTTATCCAGAGAGATGTCGTTCGAAATTTTCTGCTACGAGCGCGGCCGTAGGCAATATTGACTGACAGTTTTTCAGCTCACTGGATTCTGACTTGTATGTACCTGTCTTCCTAGGTGTGCGATTGAGCTATTGAGAATTGCTAGCGTGCCCAGAAGAGCCTCTTCAAGTCTTACTGTTTCGGTGGCCTGATTAGGAAACATGTTTACGATAAATTCGATTGATTTTAGATTCCCGCCTTCTTTTGCAACGAGCTCGTGGACACCGTGCTTTGGTGATCCGAATATTACGAGGAGATTCTGAACATTTCCAGCTCTTTCGATCAATTTTGCCTCGACGTTCTTGAAGTGGTTGCCTTTTCTAGTCGTGATAATAGTTTCAGTATTTTCCAGTCCCGCGACCAGCTTGGTTATCGACGGTACCTCCTTGACCTCGTATCCCCAGTATTGTTCGATATCGTCTTCCGTAGCTTCAATCGCTCGAAGATTTGGGTAGGATGAAACGAATTTTACATTTACCTTTTTGCCCTCAAACCCTTGGCCTCCAAAAGGCACGAGGGATCCCAAACCTACTTCGGCAAAAAGCTGGCCTTTCACCTTTGCAATGACTCCTGTTCGGATATCCCCTACGCGTACCTTCTTGATGTCCTCTGGCGGCTTATGGTGGGGTGCCTTTATCGGGTGAAGTATGCCCGCATATTCCAGCTGATGCATTCTCGGGTACAGCGCTTTGCGCAGATATTGTGGTGTATCGAGGTATCTCAGTATAATTTTCAGGAGGTTTGCGTCTTCGCCTTCAAACTGTGACAGCATATCATGGTAGACATAGATTCGGGTCACTTGAAAAATAGAACAGGCTCGAGCGAACTGGCCGATCTTTATGCTCTTGTCACGTTTTGTCTGTTCGTCAGAAAGTGATGAATCCGGTATGGCAATCCACAGGTTAGGCATTTTAGCTACTCTTCTAACAGCTCAACAACGGAGCCTTCCAAGTGTCCGCCAGAACCAAATGACGTCGATCGTAGGTTACCTTTTCTGTCAACAAGAATACTAGAAGGAGTGCCCCTAAGAGCATATTCTTCGAAAGTAAGAGCGGAATACTCTTTGCCCTGTAGATAATGCTTTACGCGCTGTATGAGAATCTGCCGCTCTTTCTCGTTATAGGACCTGAACTCGGGCACATTTGCTTCCACGAAATCCATCACCTTACTATCGGTTAGTCCTTCTGAATCCTTTCGGAGCATGTCCATCCCAACAGGGAATGGGATCTTGTATGGGAGCTTGTCTCCGTCCTTTAGTTGTCCGTATTGCGAAAGTGCCTTAAATGTCTCGCCTATGACCTGTCCAGTTGTGACGAGTTTTTGAAGATTCTCCAGATTGTTCTTGTCAAAGTCTTCAAAGGCAGTGGCAATACCCAGGATAGTAAGACCTTTGTCCTTGTATTTTGAGTGCAGATCAATTGCCTCCGGGATTCCGTATAGAAAACAACCAGGACAGTTCACTTGAAAGACTTCGACCAGGACAACATTTCCTTTCTCCTTGTCGATGTTCGTGGCTTTGCCTTGTACCCAGGAAGAAACATGGAGGTTTGGTGCAATTGACCCTATTTTTGCAGCCATGCCATTACGCCGCGCCCGCGAGCATCACTGAACAACGGCTGGCATTACTCGATTTAGGCGCCGCGCTTGCTAGTTCGTTCTCTGGCCATCGATGCATAGCGTTCAATGTCCTCTTCTTCAACTTTGCGCATGGTCTTGTTTGCGTCAATTACGGCCATCTTTAGGTGTCTTGTCCCTGTCTTCTCCTCGCTAACAAGATAGATAGATTCAATAGCCAACGAAGCGGCTTCGTCAAGGTCTACTTCTGGCTTGTAATTCTTTTCAAGGAATTCCGTAACCTGATCGCTTCCTGCTCCAATGGCGACAGCGTCATAGCCGATATAGGTGCCGCTTGGGTCGGTCAGGAATAACGAAGATCCGTTTTTGTCAACTCCTGCAAGAATAAGCGCGACACCAAAGGGTCTTACGCCAGCATACTGTGTAAATTGCTGAGCCATGTCTGCAAGGTTCTTTGCAACGCCTTCCACATCAACGGGCTCGTCATAAATGAGTCTGTTGCTTTGGGCGAAGAACCGAGCGTGGTCCACCTGTGTCCGTGCGTCTGGGATGTATCCCGCCGCGGCGACTCCAATGTGGTCATCTACTTGGAATATCTTTTGAGTAACGTTTGAAATTTGGAGTTTTCTCGCTTTTTCCTCCACCGCCAAGATAACTCCTCCCTTGCATTTGATACCTATGGCAAGTGTTCCTCGTCTGACAGTTTCAATAGCGTATTCTACCTGGTAAAGTCTCCCATCAGGAGAGAATACAGTAATTGCTCGGTCATATCCCGCTGCTGCTGGTAACAATTCGATCTACTTTTTTTGCCACGTTCCATTTAAGTTTACCTCGATCGTTGCAAAAACAAGCTTGATTTTAATAGCCATGGAATGGGTTAGTTTACATGGTTGAGGATGAGATCAAATTTCGCGGTCATCCGAATGTTTTATCGCTTCATGCGCGAACTCTAGAGATAACAAGGGACGATCATCTCAGCCTCCGGGGGGACTGCATCATTGGAGTAGGTGCTAACAAGGCTTGCGCAGACCTTGACGAAGCTGTCAAGAAAGGTGTGAAAAGCGCGGGCACGTTGATTAAGGTCGAGATTATTGTAGAGAACGAATCATACGTGGTCTCTGGATATGGCGACGACAGACTTAGCTTGCTCAACAAAAACGACATCGTTATCCGCAAGACACGGTTCGCGTGTCCTCGTACAATGTCCGTAGGTTGTGACAGGGCGTCATCAGATCTGCCGAGAAGCATGGTAAGGCTACTTCAGGATAGCACGATGACTGGTCTGTTCAGAGTTTCAGTTGAATAGGGCATTTTTCAATAGCATCATGGTTCACCTGTGGTGGACAGGTTTGGCCTGATTTACCGAGCTTCCTTTCCTAGAGCAAGGAGTCCTGCATAATCGCCACCTTCCATTGCTCTTGCAAGGGAATAGTTGAGGATTTCCATTGCTGCCTTTTCTCTGGAGTGATTGCCCTTGCAAAAGGGGCATGCCACATTGTTCTTCTCAAATCCTGACAGAAACCTTTTGTCCACTTGGATGCTCCGCAAGATCTTTAGGAGTTTGGAGCTTGTTTCTTGTATTAACTTGGAGTGTATGTCGTCAGTTCCCGATGGCGTATCAAAATCGAACACCCTGACCACCGGGCCATAATATTTCATTACTGCACCACGAACTTCAACCATCTTTGTGGTTTCGATAAGACCCGCGTTTTTCAGGGCATCAAGATGATGCCTTATGGTTGTTATTGCCTTTTTTTGACCAGCACTGGCAAGCGCCTTTGTCAATTCTTCGGCAGACATTGGCTTATGAGCCAGGGCTTCCAAGATCTGCATTCTTACCGGATCGCCCAGAGCCTGTGCGGTTTTCTGGTCAACTGCGATTATCCGCCTAACGCGAACGTTCCTTTGCAACAGAGGTTCTGCCATTCAGCAATCTGGCGCGCAAGCTTGCTACTAAGCACAGTTATCAGATAGTTTAGGCAAAAAGGTTAACGGTATGATGTATGTCATTGTGCTATCAATAACCTACTGACTATATGGCATTGGTGCCACCAATATGAATTAATTTGTATTATTACTATCTATTTAGGTGCAAAATTGGCCGGAGCCATTTTTGCGGCCTGCCAGCGTGCAGAATATAGTCTAGGGCCATTTCGGCGCTTCGTCGCCTAATGAACTAGGTGAAAAGCAGGTTGTAAATTGAGCTAAAGTTTGCGACCAGAAATCCGCTCGTATGCAAGAACATACCTTCGGCTCAACTCGCTAACGATTTGGGGGTCAATCTCTGGCGAAGGTGGCTTTTTACCGTGATTGGCTAGCCTATCGACTTCTTGTTTGAATCCTGATTTTATTAGCCAGTCACGCAACAGTTGCTTATCGTAGCTCTCCTGGATTTTCCCCGGCGAGTAGTCATCCTTGCGCCAAAGCCTGAATTCATCGGGCCCTAGAGAGTCACCGAGGACAATCTCGCCGGTATCGTCCCTTCCAAATTCGAATTTAACGTCAGCAATAAGGAAGCCTGCTTTTTCAATAATATCACTCATTTTTTCATAAAGGGTTATCGAAGTATCCCTCAGGTAGTCATACTCTCGCTCAGAGAGCAATTTTGATGATATGATGTCATTTTTTGATATTGGAATGTCGTGTTCTTCGGATTTCGTGGTAGGGTCGAATATCGGGGCGGGCAGTTTTGCAGCCAGGATTGGTTTGTACCCTAGGGGCAGGTCCCTTCCTAAGAAATTCTCATACCGTTCGGCAAAGCTTCCATAAAAATAACCCCGGACGACGCACTCTATGGGCAGCATCTTGAGTCGCTTGACCAACATTCTATCTTTCCCTCTCACCTCAAGCATGTGATTTTTGATACCCAGATTGTCGAACCAGAATTGGCCGAATTTACAAAGCACTTCGCCCTTTCTGGGTATTGGTGTAGACATTTTCACATCAAAGGCTGAAACCCTGTCAGAGAAATGAAATAGTATGTTTCCATCTTCCATTTCGTAAATATCCTTAACTTTTCCCTGGCGCAAGAGTCTCATTACTTTAGCTGTAACCCGCCGGTCAATAAATAATCTTATGTTGAAAGACTTTTAACGCTGCTACGCCGAAGAGCCTACGGTCATTGAGTGCGATCAACGAGAGTCTTAACATGGCTCGCCCAACCTGCGTCGGAATAATCGGCGGCGGGCAGCTTGGCAAAATGATCGCACATGAAGCAAGGAGGATGTCTTTCAAAATAGTCATACTGGATCCTACCGTCAACTGCCCTGCTTCAAAGATCGCAGATGAGCAGATCGTTGCCGACTTTAAGGACGAAAATGCGATCATGAAATTGGCCGGCGAATGCGATGTACTCACCTATGAAATAGAACTTGCGAATTCTTCCGCCCTACAGCAGCTCGAATCGCAAAACTACCCAGTCAGACCCGCCCCTGAGACTCTAAGGATAATCCAAACCAAATTCAGACAAAAGTCGTTCTTGAAGGATCACAAGGTAGTCGTTCCAGATTTTGCGTTGGTTAATAGTGAAAAGGATCTGCATAACATATCTCAAAGATTTGGGTTTCCCATGATGCTAAAAGCCTGCGAGGATTCCTACGATGGTAGGGGCAATTTTCTGGTAAAATCAAGAGACTACGTCTCCGAAGGCCTCAGGTACTTTTCCGGAAAACAGTGCATGGTTGAAGAATTCATTCCGTTTGCAAAGGAAATATCGATCATGGTGGCAAGGAACCCAAGTGGGCAAATAGAATCATTTCCAGTCGCCGAAAATACGCATAAGAACAGCATTCTCGACACAACTATAGTTCCTGCAAGGGTAGGGCGCAAGGTAGAGTTAAAAGCAAAGAGGCTGGCAGAAAAGGCAATGAGCGTCTTGCATGGCGCCGGCATCTTTGGGATCGAGATGTTTGTAACAAAGAAAGGAGATGTTTTATTGAACGAGGTTGCTCCAAGGCCACATAATTCTGGTCACTATTCCAACGAAGCATGTTCCATTTCACAGTTTGAGCAGCACCTGCGAGCGGTTCTGGACTTGCCGCTTGCCAAGCCGCGCCTCCTCACTCCAGCAGCAATGATTAACATATTGGGCCCACAAGGCTGGGAGGGCAGCTACACTGTGGAAGGCCTCAGCAATGCTGCCAAGGTCCCAGGTGTCAAACTCTACATCTATGGCAAGGCAACTTCAAAACCGCAGAGAAAGTTGGGCCACATCACGGCTATAGGGGGGACACGCGAGGAAGCCCGGACCAGAGCAAGAAAAGCCCGCAATGCGATCCGTCTAGTGCAAAGTGGAGCAAAGTCAGCTTGAAACCCCTAGTTGGAATCATCATGGGCAGCGACTCTGACTTGACTGTGATGAAAGATGCACAGGATTTCCTGGACGAGCTTGATGTTCTCCATACCATCGAAATTGTTTCTGCACACAGGACTACGCGGAAAATGGTCAATTATGCAAGCGATGCAAAAAAGAAAGGCATTCAAGTGATCATTGCAGGCGCGGGGGGAGCAGCACACCTGCCTGGCATGATTGCCTCCCTGACATCACTGCCAGTCATAGGCGTTCCAATTAAGACTAAAAGCCTTGATGGTCTTGACTCGCTCTTGTCAATTGCGCAGATGCCTCCAGGTGTGCCCGTTGCTACGATGGCAATAAACGGAGCCAAGAATGCGGCGATTCTGGCATGTCAGATTCTCGGCGTCGCGCATCCTCCCATCGCGGAGAGGATTGAGCGATACAAGAAGAATCTAGAAACGGCAGTTCTGAAAAAAGACGAACTTCTTGGAAAGATAGGGGCAGAAGCATATCTGAAAAGAATGTCCTCAGACAAGTAGTAGAATTTATTTGTGGCTAGTATTTCCTACATCCTCGTGGAGCACAAAAAAGTAGAAGAACACGGACATGGTGATATAGAGCCGGTTGTTGTGCGAAAATCAAACCTAAACAGCCAACTTGCAAACCAAATGGAGAAGGCGGGAATTCCATGCCAGCCTCTCGAAATAGGGTCGCATGCGCTTGAACAAAGCCCGCCGTACAGCCACATGTTTGCACTGACTTCAAGGTTTACAACTAACAAGGGCATTATCAAGGTAAGAGGAAGAAACGTAGATTTTGTGCAGATACTACAAAGGAATTGATTAACATGGGGAAACCCGATCCTGCTCCTCTTCCTTATGGTAGCCTACAATACTACCAAGTCCACTACATCGTCGAGGCCGAAAGCGATGACAATCACAACCTCCTAGCTCACTGTGTGCCAATAACTAAGGGTCGCCTTGGAAACAAGCGCGTAATTGGAGTCAAGTGGGTGGGCGCAGGAAAGTTCTCCGAGCGTCTGCAGGCAGACACAAAACTGACTGACATGTTAAAGGAAGTATTGTTAGGGCAAGGAGAGATACGAATTGATCCCCAAGATACCCATGTCCGGATCTACGGGAAATGGCTGCACGAAGACAAGCTGGCATTCAATGAAACGATGTTCGAAATCGCGGACAGAATTGCCACCCATATCAAACAGAAATTAGCAGACATGGGCGTCAAAGCCTAACGAGTATCCTCCAGTGCAAATGGATCAATTTTGAATCAAAGTTAGCTTTAATAGTCCTCTGCCGTTGCCGATTCTGTGGAGAAGGAAAGTCTATTGACAGGTTTAAAATTTAGCGGTAAAACTGTTGTAGTGACTGGTAGCGGCACAGGCATCGGGCAGGCTATTGCAAAAAAGTTTGCCGAACATGGGGCCAACATCGTAATAATGGGCAGGAGAAAAGAGCCACTTGACCAAGCCTCGAAGATGCTTGCAGAAGTCATGGCTTCTGCAAAATCCGCTGCCAAGGTAGTCGCTTTTCCGGGTGTTGACGTCGCCGACGAAGAAGGCATAAACAAGATGTTTGAAGGCGTTAGACAGCAATTCGGCAAGGTAGACATTATAGTCAATAACGCCGGAGTATCAGGGCCGGTAAAAACGTTCACGAATGCAAGCGTAAAGGAATTTCGTGAAGCAGTCGCAATACACCTGACCGGCACCTTTTGGACTTCTAGGGCCGGATTGGATTCCATGGAGAAGGGAGGCAAGATAATAACCATCGCAACTTTCTTTACTGAAGAGAATCGGTACGAGCAGAGGCCATACAGGTTTAGGACGCCTTATACCGCAGCGCAGGGCGCAAAAAATAGACTTGCGGAGGCGCTGGCCTGGGAATTGGCAGAGCGCGGAATCAGGTCGATATCGACCAACCCCGGTCCAGTTCACTCTGACAGGATATACAAGACCGTTTACCCAAAGGCCGCAGCGGAATTTCTCCGCGTTGGAGGCTATCCCGGCCTTAGCTCTGTCGAGGTAGAAAAAGTGACCGCGGGGGCTTTACCGCTCCTTGGCGAACCAGATGATGTTGTCTCAAAGGGAATCCGGCAGGTTGCGATGGATATCTCAAGTACAAGAAAGCAAGAGTCCGAGGAAGAGGTTGGAAAAATCGCGACAACAGTCTCGGGCGCCCTCGCTAAGATCCAAGAGATCGCTGAAAAAATTCAGAACAATACGAGCAAGATGATTGTTGATGGAGAATTCCTAACGCAAGAAGACGTTGCGGACATGGTGATGAACCTCTGCGACGAAAAAATTAGCAAGCTCATCAACGGCAGAGTGATACCTAATGACAGGGTGTTTTATCCTGTCAAACCCATCGTAGGAACGGCTGTCAATGGCAACGCTGAGCCAAACTTGAAGGACAAGGTCATTGTACTCACAACGAGCTCCAGTGCTGAGAAAGATATCCAGAGGGTAAAGAGGGTTGCAAAAGCCATTCAGTCGGCAGGGGCAAAACAGGTAATTGTGCTTCCACGCAACCAGGGCGATATGAAAGAATATTCAGAATTCCATAGCCATGCGATTGATCTCCTTGACGAGGAAGCTATTAGAAGGATACTAAACACCGCGCGAACAAAGTTCGGGCAGATTGATGCAGTAGTCCATTTTACAGGCGACTATGATTATAACACTCCGCTTGGCTCGCTAACACGGAAGCAATGGGACTCACTTGTTGAAAATTTCATCTACATTCCCGGGCTAGTTACAAGAGAAGCAGTGATTGCAATGGCCCCCGAGGGAGCTCTCCAGGAACCATCCAAGTACAAGGGCTCGACGGGCTTTGTCGTAATTGTCGGACCCGATGCCCCCGTCGGGAAAAAGATTTCCGGGACGGCCAGGGCGAGGTCAGAGGTATTCCGCGGCGCGCTTCGGCCTTATACTGCTACCGTCAATCAGGAACTCGGCGATGTCTTGGGCTCGGGCATGAGGCTGTACTTGGTTTTAGCTGGCAACAGCGAAGGTTCAGAGCCTAATTCCGAAATTCTTGAAAAATCGATACTAGCTTTGGTTTCTGGCGCAGAGCAGAGAGCTAATGAAGCCATCTTTTACACCGACGAAGCAAGAGTTCACTAGTCGCGGAATGTCTATCTAGCCAAGAACCAGTCGAGCGCTAGTTTGCCTCCAACCGCAATCAAGATGGCTCCCAGGACTTTTTGCAGCAGCGCCTCTTTCGCAGACTTTGATAGCCTTGCACCGATTTGGGCTCCGGCAAAAGCACCAACAGACAGCGCAATCGCATAGATGTAATCAGGATGTCCCAAAATAACGTGGGTAGCGACTCCTGCAATTGAGGTTACCATGAGAGTCAACTGGGACGTAGCCGCCGCGCGGTGCATCCCCAATCCGAGGATCAACAACATCAAAGGCACAAAAATTATGCCGCCACCTACGCCAAACAGGCTAGAGATTATGCCCGCGCCAAAACTTCCGGTAGCGATTGCCGCATAGTGACGTGATTTCAGCCCCATGGATTTCTTGTCTCGATCCTTAAGAATCGAATTCTTGTAAAGGACGTAAATTCCAGCCAGCATCAACAAAATGCCGAAGGAAAAGCGGAACGAGTCCTGAGTAATATCAGATGAAAGCCACGCCCCAATCACGGCGCCTGGCACGGCAATGGCCGCCATAAGCAAGCCTAGCCTATAGTCAATTCTCTTTTGCTTCGAGTATTCTATCGTAGAAGATATGCTTGTTGACGTCACCGCGAAAAGGCTTGTGCTCGCTATCTGCGACGGGGTAATGCCGAGGAACGTAAGCGCAGGGACCATAATTATGCCGCCACCTACGCCGAGCATCGCGCCTATTGTCCCGGCTGCAAGACCAATGACGATAAGAAAAATCCCCGTCACAATGAGGTCGAACAATAGTGCGGTGCCCCTTTCTCCGTGGGCTATTATGGAAGGGTAGCTAAAAATCGTTCCCAATCACTTCTTCAGGGGCTATCGAAGCAAGCACGCCTAGTTTTATTAAGCCGAATCTGTTTAAGAGCAGACAGCATCTAGTTTGCGAATAATCATGGTAGGATTTGGCGTCGTAGGGCAGAGCTTTGCAAAGCTCATACTCTCCAGGTCTGCAGACCTGTATAATCAGTACGGGATAAAGCCACGCATAGTTGCGTGTGTGGACAATAGCGGAACCGCAATTGCACCTGCGGGATTAGATCTGCAAAAGCTGTTGCAGGTAAAAAAGGCGCAGAACACGGTAGGAGCATATCAAAAGTCGGCCACAAAGTTTGACCCCGCTCAGGTAGTAGAAAATGTCGACGCGGAAGTGGTTCTTGAATGTTCACCCACGGATCTATCCACCGGTGAGCCGGGAACGTCGCACGTGATTTCAGCCATGAGGACAGGCAAACACGTTATAACGGTAAATAAGGGCCCACTCGCGCTTGCCTTTCCTTCACTAATCGAACTAGCAAATTACAATGGAGTAATGTTTAGGTTTAGCGGAACAGTGGGGGGCGGAACGCCAATTCTAGAATTTGCAAAAAGGTGTCTGAAGGGGGACAGAATAATTTCGTTTCAAGGCATTTTGAACGGCACGACAAATTACATACTCTCAAAAATGACTGAAGGTTTGACATACGAAAAGTCACTTGAAGATGCAAAGTCAAAGGATATGCAGAGGCAAATCCCGCACTTGACATAGACGGTTTCGATGCCGCTGCCAAACTCGTGATCATGGCAAACTGGGTTATGGGGATGAAGGTCACAATGAAGGATGTAAAACGCGTGGGAATTAGCGGAGTCAGGCCAGCAGACGTAAAGAAGGCTGGAGGAGCCGGGAATGCTATCAAGCTCATAGCCACCTGCGATGGCAGGAGGCTTCAAGTCTCGCCTACTGAAGTTTCAAAGACGGATCCAATCTGTGTCAATGGAACCCTTAATGCCGTGACATTTTCGTCAGAGCACTCTGGCAAGCAGACAATTATCGGCAGAGGCGCTGGCGGGATGGAGACAGCATCGGCTGTCTTGAGGGATCTAATAGAGATAAGGGACACCGTTTTTGAACGATAGGCCTAACTTCAAAACAAGGTGTTGATCAACTACTGCATATCTACATAACTGCATATGTTGTATAGTAATCGACATTCAGGCGCTTGTCACTCCCCGATACAATAATAGCTTTAAATATGCTGTTACTCTAAAAATTCTAGACAGTAACTATGCAAATATTAGACAACAAGCCAGAAAATAAGGAAGAACTTTCAGAGCCGGAAAAATTGATTTGCAGCCACTGTCAAGAAAAGCCCGCCGAAATATTTCAGGTGACAGGCGACTTTTGCTTGGAGTGCTGGCAAGCAGTCACTCATACGAACGCCTAGCTAGCCAATTCTAAAGCCTCCAAATGAAACGCGAGAGCCGGATGTCGTCTCGGTCCTTTGACTTATACCCAGCATATCTATGAACTCCCGAATATTCTTTGTCTGAAAATAGACGGTGCCCGGACCTGTGACCTCGGTCGCCAAACCCTCTCCGCCCAGAATGGTCGTCTTCATTCCGCCGACTTTGATAACTCTGTAAGTGGCGACTTCACTGAATGCGACTAGGTGATAATTGTCGAGCAGGAGCCTTTCGCCCTGCTCAAGTCGCTTTTCGATTATACCCCCATATGCATTTAGAAATAGATCTCCTTGGCCGGTAGCCTTTAGCATGAAAAACTCGCTTCCGAAAAGACCTTTAGAAAATCCCTGCCATTGCGTATCAAGCAGAACGCCGGGAGTGGAGGCAACATACGAGCCTGACTGAACAACGTACCCAGACGACGCCGTTACTTCTATTCTTATGATGTCGCCAAGAGGCGGACCGGTAAGCCCAATGGACGCATTATCCTTCGCGATATAGTCATTCACAAAAAATGATTCTCCCCCTAGCGCGGTGACCTTTAATTTCTTCAGTAGCCCGCCCTCTCTCGTCCGGGTCTTGATTTCAATATCACCTTTGATGTAGACCATCGCACCCGATTCCGCCGTGATCTTTTCGCCAGCATTCATCTGCACTTCGAGAACGGCCATCGGTTCTTTCAATATCTGGTATTGCATCGTCGATCGCACAGATGCAAATGTAATAAGGTTTTTGAGCAAAAGTGCAACAGATTAATTATGCGCAAGCATAGTGGCTGTTGATTTCAAGCTGAAAACTCACGTACTTTCAAAGCGGGAGAGCTCTGAACTGCTCGACAAACTGGGAGGCACTTGGCCTCCTGAGGCGATCCCAGATGTAAAAAGCATTACAGTGCATGAAGTGGAAGAGGGAAAGCGCCTCCTTGTCGCAAATGAAAAAGTTATGGGAGTCCAGATCGGGGAAAACGTTCTTCCCTTTGTCGGCGCAGACCCGGAAATTCTAGGCCGGTTTCCGTCAGTGACTGTCGATATGGGGGCCGTAAAGTTTGTCTGCAATGGAGCTAAGGTGATGAGACCAGGGATTACAAACTTTGATTCATTCAAAAAAGGTGACATAGTGCTGGTCAA
The DNA here is from genome assembly GCA_022545875.1 of Nitrososphaera sp. GTDB lineage: Archaea > Thermoproteota > Nitrososphaeria > Nitrososphaerales > Nitrososphaeraceae > Nitrososphaera. Next base: position 2,888 of record JAKEIF010000187.1, on the reverse strand, counting down.
GGACCAAGTGCATGGCAAGGTCCTGGCTTCAGGTATCGCCCTAGAAGAAAGCGAAGCTGCAAAGGCGATGCAGAAAGGGTATGTGGTGGAGAACCTACACTACATCAGCGATGAAATGTGGGAAGGGTTCAAACAGATTTAGGCAGTTCGGATTGGAATCGTCTCTTCGCGTGGTCCGCCCTTTGTGACAAAGAGAACATCGATTCCATCTCCGCTAGATGCATCACGCTGGATTGCAGATCTAATTGCCCTGACTGCTAATTCTCTCGCTTTCTCCTCAGTCATGTTAGGCTTGAATTCTGCGTCCATAATGCCCAGAGCCATTTCAGCGCCAGTCCCTACGGCTGCATAGTCGTCAGGCAGGACGGAACCAAGCGGATCGAGGGTATAGATTTCGGGCTTTGAATCAATGCCGCCGACTATTACCTGGGTTAACAGAGGAAAATATCTGCGTTCAAACATTATTACAGACATTAAATTGGCAACAGAGTTTGGTGCGACGTTGCGTCTTGTTTCGAGCTTGCGAATCTTTGCAAGTGCTTCGACCTGCCTAACAAGGACCTGCATGTCTGCAACCATACCAGCGCATGCCGCTCCTACGTGGTCGGTCACCGAAAATGTTTTCTTGATGTTCTTGTTCACGACAAAATTGCCAAAAGAGACTCTCTTTTCTGCAGCAAGCACAACCCCACTATTGTATGAGATGCCGACAACAGTCGCGCCCGGCATGAATTCAAACGCCATATTCTATTTCGCCATATCAGTTAGATTTAGTCGTTTCTATTGTGGGCTTACCGTTACTGCTTTGGCGCTGCATGGTCATGGATTCTTATCGCTTCTGCAACCAACCTATTTTGAAGTTCAAGTGCTTCCTTGCCTTCTGGATGTTTTGTCTGCGCAACTGCTTCGGCAACAATGCTGATTACGTGCCTGAGCAGGAATTCATCGCCCCGGGTTGATTCAGCGCGATATGTCGGATTGGCCTTGTTCACGAATACAATATTCTCTGCTGTAAAGCTATAGCGAGAGTCAGTTTCATCTTCGTAAGGAATTACTTTGTATCCGATTCTTTTTAGTGCAAAGGTCTTCTTTAGAATTGGCCTTCTGACCTTTCGCGTCCGGACAATTGTTCCGTCCGCCTGAGTTTCGTCGACGACCTCTACTACTTCTCCCGAATCTGAATCCTCGATCTCGCCTGACTGATTACCCCTAGTCGATGCGGGCCCTTCTGTTACCAGTGGAACAAGCTCCTCATAACGTCGCGCCTGCGGATACGATTCCGCATGTCGATGCGCGTGCCCTTTATCCTTTTCATCCTCCTTGGAGGATGTAGGCCTTCTGACAACTTCTTTAACATCAACCATTTCATAACCTTGAACCTCTTCCTGAGTCTCAAGAGTTTCTACCAAGGCCTGCCCCAATACCTTGTCTAGCTCACGGTAGATCTTGGATTCCTCCCGTGTTATCAGGACATCTTCGTATTCTGTCATGCTAGGCACGACCGTATCAAGGACAAAAGTCTTCATTAGCTGATTAAATCGAGCTGACTCGTCATCCTCAATTATGGCGGACTTGTCGGCAAACCTCGTAGTCAAGCTGTCGCAGCGAACAAATCCGGTCACTCTATTTAGCTTTGCATCAAAACCGAAATTACTACGGGTTACTATGTGGCTTCCCACCATGACCGCAATCCCGCGCTCTTCCTCAGTCAGAGGCCTTTTGGCGATGATTATTTCGCCTATTATTCTGCCGTTGTCAAGGTTGACGGGAATTCTGTGACCTTGAATGTCTGGCGCTCGAATAACCTCGCTGCCGTCGAAGTTCCATTCTCTGAACTTTTCAGCAGATTTTACCGAAACTTCAAACATTGGCGCCCTTAGCACGGCCAACCTTCGAATTTCCTTTGAAATCTTGAACGTGTCAACCGACGATTTTGCGCCACTCATAACGAGCTCCGTTCCATTGCGCTTTAGCGGAGGCTCTCTAAGCTCAGGAAGCTTTGCGTTGCCTGTGTAAAGTTTGTCAAGAACGTCAGAATCAATGGCAATAGACTTGTAGAAGCTGCCGCGCTTTGTCCTGATCTTTAGGCTCTCAAAAGAAGTGAGGAATGACAGCCTGCCCGTTCCATACCTTCCTGTTCTTATCCTTTTTAGCTTGGGGGAAATCGATTCCGCTTTCTTGTGCGGAGAACCCAGTAGAAGGAATTTTTCCATACCATTCTGATCCATCCCTGCGTCATCTTCAATGACGACAGATCCGTCTGCAAGCACAGTCACAAGCACGCGAGTTGCATCTTCATCGAAAGCATTTTCGATCAGTTCTTTGACAATCTCGGTTGGAGAAACCCAAGTCTTGGTAGCAAATTCCTTGAAGAAAGACGGGTGAACTTTGAGTTCAGATGGCATTCTATCTCGGCTGCAATATTTCTCTACCTTTATTTAATACTTGTCGCAACAAAATTGACCCATTTATGAACAGGCCGCGTCGTATGGATGCCTCAAAATCTTCAGCATGGCAGCTTGTTACGATGCACGCTTGAGTTCTGGCGCGGACTTAAGATATGACCATATGCGCAACATGGAACTGAGGGCGGCCTCGCCAGTTGCCATATGGCTCTTCTAGCTTCATAATTCTTAACATGAGATGCAATAACCTCCTTTTACTTCAAGACTCAAGAGGTAGTCGCAAAACGCTTCATACCTATCGCAGGCATGTGTTCCACCCTTGCGTTGGTCATTCAAAACCAGCATCTGCTAGTTTGTACCGAGGCCACCGCAACAGAGATATTTTGCTCTAGCAACTTTGAATCATCACGACTGTTCCAAGATGCAAATGTGGCAGAGAGACGCGGAGCTTTGAAGCCTGCACGCCCTCAGGATGCAATACTT
>JAKEIF010000186.1 GCA_022545875.1 Nitrososphaera sp. | reverse complement strand
TTTCGTCGTTCTTCATCTGTGTTCCATACCTGTTCTTGATTGAACCATCACGGACATCAATCATACCTGAGATGAAGTGGAACGCAACATAGTCGTTTGGTCCCGCGTTAACTACATACCATCTTGTCAGCTCCCCGGGCTGGACTTGAAATATTGTTGCGTTTGGATTGAGTTCTATAGTCGTATGCGCCCCTATGGCTGGTACGTATTTGTGCGCCATGCCGTTTGTCATTACGATGTCAGGGTTTCCTGCAAGGAATTTGTTTAAGTCAAGGCTGCCGGTTCCATTTGCAGGTTGGAATACGCCTCCAATGTTGTTTGCATATATTTCGCCAAAGACTACATAGAATTCCTTGGCTGGCTTTTCATTCTCGGGGTGAACGACGATTCCGCCGTACATGCCGTTTGCAATGTGCTCCCATACGCCGTTGAGGCCGTCAGCGCCGCAGTGGTAGTAGAATACCCCTGCGTTGGGTGGGCTCCAAGTCCAAGTCGCGTTTTCTCCTCCGGGTATCGACGAGCCAGTCGCAGTAGCACTGGAACCGACTGCCGCCGATGGGCCGTAGCCGGCATGGAAGTCGACGCTGTGGATAACTTCACCCTCGTTTATGAGCGTGAATTCTATCGTATCGCCCTGGTCAACCGATATCACCGGTCCCGGTATGGTACCATTAAAGACCATAGCGTCATACATAACGCCACCAGGGTGCAGGGCGTTGTCAGGTGCAATCTGCACTTCCAATTCGTCTGCTATCAGAGTTACCTTTTTTGTTGCGCCGGTTTCCTGGGCTTGTGCACTTTCAAATACTGAAAAAGGTCCCGCAGGGGCGAGGACGAGTCCAACTACCAAGGCACCAGCTGCAATCACTGCAAGTACTTCTTTATTCATGAAACGTTGAACTCCACTGAATGCTCTTAAGGGGTTCGTATGTTTTTACACAATTGGAATTCTGCTACAACAATCTTGCATAACAGAGGAGTTGCCATAGGTTGACCATGACGGATTCGAGCCATCATGGTTCAACCCAGATGAACAAGCTGCCGCATCCAGTGCGGATGTTACAGGTTGTCGAGTCGTACATGAACTCTTGGTAATTAACAGCAACCGCGGTAAGTTACCTTCGATACACATGTTAGATTAATCGCCACTGACTCGGATTCTTGTTTGCCATGAGGCACGCAGCCGGAGCTAGACGCTTTTTGCCCGAATAACAGATGCTATTTCTTTCCTTAGGCCGCCGTACTTGCCTGTCTTCTTGAAGGACACCAAAGTCCTGCACTTGTCGCACCTTACCCTTTTCGTATGAGTCAAGTCAAGGTAGTATAGGGGCATCAAGCCGCACATCTCACACCGATAATGGGTTATGAATAACTTCTGGATCATGCTCAAGCTTTCGTATCTGACTTGATGATTCGCGCAGGCTATCTTGGCAATTTCGTCAAGCAGATGATCCATCGAAGCCCAAGGTGTTGCGCTCGCATCTACAGAAAGGAGATTTATCCGCCTTCTCTCAGCTATAAAGGAGCTCATGATTTTATCGGACTCCATCCAAGTAATGCCAGTCCTTGCCTTCTCAGAAATGCCATATCGTCAGTTCTTGAGCGATTCTTCATTGTCATGTTGTCCTCCATAACCTCGTCAAGCTCAAATCCCAACCTATCTTCTCAGCTTTGTGTATTCCGCAGGTTTGGATGCGACCACAAGCTCCTGTGTAACAAAGGCAATTCTGGATGAGCCAATCCACGCTGGCGCATTTTGGCGCATTTGCATGCCATATAGTATCAAAGTACCCACCGGATGGAAAATCAGAGGCTGCATTTTCTCTTAAGGATAAGGATTTCAAACCTCATAAGTCTGACTCATAAGCCAATACTGATCAGACGATAAGTATTGCATACTGAGAGGGTCCATGCTGTAAGTTGGTTCTGCGCTAACTAGCAGAGACTCCCCAAGGGGAGTAACGTCTTTTATTGGACGGGCTATTGGATACGCATGAATATGACAATCACGCAAAAAATCGCACCGCATCTATGGTTCGATAACAGCGCGGAAGAAGCAGCCAAGTTTTACACATCCATTTTCAAAAACTCTAGGATTATACACGTCGCCCGATATGGAGACGCCGGGGCAGAGGCCTCTGGAAGACCAAAAGGAAGCGCGATGACCGTTGTGTTTGAACTAGAGGGGCAACGATTCATGGCGCTAAATGGCGGCCCAATCTTCAAGTTCTCGCCAGCTATCTCGTTCATGGTGAACTGCGATACGCAGCAAGAGCTGGACGGCATATGGAACAAGCTTACAGATGGAGGAGAAATAGAACAGTGCGGCTGGCTAAGGGACAAGTACGGCGTATCATGGCAGATTGTCCCCACTGTCTTGGGCGAGATCATGCAAGACAAGGATCCAGCGAAATTAGAAAATGTCATGAAGGCAGTACTTCAAATGAAAAAGCTCGACATAGAAGGCTTAAAGAGGGCCTACGCGGAGTAGTCTGGCATGAACCCCGTGGTCCACTTTGAAATGCCTGCAGAAGACAGAAGGCGGATGGCTGAATTCTACACCAAAGTGTTCGGCTGGAAGACGGAGCAGCTGGGCGAAGACATGGGCAACTACGTGTTGGCCTTTACGACTGACTCTGATGAAAAGGGTCCGAAAAAGCCGGGCGCAATAAACGGTGGCTTCTTCCAAAAGACCGGCGACATGCCAGCGCAGTACCCCTCGGTTGTCATAGCTGTGGAAAATGTCAAGGAGCATATGAAGAGCTTGCAGGACGCGGGTGGCAAGGTGCTCGGTGAACCTATGGATATTCCAGGTATAGGCCTCTATGTGTCGTTTTTGGATTCTGAAGGCAACAGGGTAGGCATGATCCAACCTAGTCGCCCGATGCAACGTTAGAACGCAAGAGAGGTTCAGAAGCCTCGAATCTGCAAGAAGTGGATCAGCAATGAAGACAGCCGGGAATTTGCCGACAACAGTGGAAGAATATCTTGCAACATTGCCTGACGATGTACGCAAGGCGCTTCAGGAACTGAGGACGACCATCAAGTCTACAGTTCCTGGAATTGAAGAAAGAATAGCCTACAGAATCCCTGTATTTAGGCTTCAGCGCGATCTAGTAGGCTTTTCTGCCCAAAGAAATCCTCAAAAAAGATTCTGCTCATTTTACACAATGAGCCCCACGCTTGCGAAAGAGATGAAAAAAGATTTGCAGAGCTTCAAGGTTTCAGGCGCCACAATCCATTTCACGCCAGAGAAACCAATGCCGATGGGGCTTGTAAGAAAAATAGTGCGTGCGAGGCTTACAGAATCATTGGAAGGACAAGAGAGAAGGCCAACCCGAAAAAACAGAACGCAGGATAAGCGAGTAGAACATACGCGTCGGGCGATACGCCGTGGATAATGTCCTCCCTTAGATTAATCTCACCATCTACGCCGCCCGTTCTTCCGTCCAATTCACCAAAGATTATTTTCGCAATCAAATCGGCAGTTTTCTCCTTTACTGCCCTGTGGTTGTACCATGCCAGCCAGCCCAGCACGCCAGGCTCCATAGATGGCGTGACTTTTATCACCACGGCGTTATCGTTCGCATTTTCCCTATTATGCAGACAACAACCTGTTCTCGATACCCGTCCTTCATGGTCGAGGTTCCGTACGTAGTCATGTCTATCTGTCGAGTAATTGCGTCGGACTTCCATACCTTAAAGAAAGAGATCTTTTGAAAACATTGAAGCGCAATGGCAAATAGGTTGTCAGGGTGCACGTTTTCGTATTCCTTGACGAATGTCTTTTCGGAAATTATTTTCTCTCATCGGCTGTTTAGGAACGGTAAGGATGGATGTTCTCCCATCATGACCCGTTGCATAATGTCACATTTGCAAGCTGAATGTTTACAGCGAATGTTGTCATGCTCCATAAACCTATGACTACATCCGGGGCATGTCATTTTTTGGTTTGCGTATTCAGGATTAAGTTGTATGAACAATTCTAGGCAGGGCTATAGTTGAGGGCGAAGTGAAATTTATCCAGAACTAGCCCACGCCTCGAAATCCTGGCAGATAATTCTTCCCTTCAGCCATTCTAGGGCATCAACCTTTACGGATATTCTCCACTTGACCGCAGCTTCTGTTTCCTTATCATGGCGCCGATTAGCACGCCCTATCTCCAATTCCAATAACCGCAGGCTTGTAGAGGCAGCGCTAAGCGTATCAACCCATATTTGCAAAGTGTTGCTGTAGGTCTTGGCTTGGAGTGGGCTAACCTTGGCCTGCTGATTGCGTATCCAGCCTTGTACTGCATCATTTAATGTGTAGGCTATGCTTCAAAACTGAAAGGTGATG
>JAKEIF010000185.1 GCA_022545875.1 Nitrososphaera sp. | reverse complement strand
GTCTATCCTGGCGCTCTCGCCTTCGCCGTTGATGTTGTTTGCAGAAAAAGTCACCACGCCTGGCTGCGAAAATGTATAGTCGTTGGCAAAAGTACCAATGTCAGACTGCATGCGTTCTTTATGGATTTCATTTCCGCCCTGCGTCATTACGAAATCAAATGAAGGTCGCCTTATCAGGTCCCCGGTGACAGGGTCTTGGATGTTCATCACAAATGTTATCGGAACGCCAGTTTCGATGACTTCAGGCCCCCAAGAAAGCTGGAATAGGTACTTTTCGGTAGGAGTCGTTAAAAGGTCAATAGGGAATCTTGGTCGTTCGGCTCCAGTCAATGTGAACAGCGCGCTATTGGTGCCATCTTCCAGCGATTCTGCAATATCTGAGAGTCTATCATTGGCTACAACAAAATGCACAATCCTATTTTCTTCCGACGAATAATCGTCAATCTGTATGGACTGTGCAGGAAGGGTAATTCCGTTCAAGCTCCCTGTATAGCTGTTGGTCTTGAGCGCCTCAATTGACCTTGGAAACTGGACTTCCATATGGAGAACGCTGACTAGGCTGACATAATCCAAGTCCCAGTCAAAGGGCATTGAGAAAGAAATCGTGCCGTTATGATAATCAAATTCGTCTACGTCATCATAGTAAGTCTTGACCACAATGTTGCGCTCCCCGTCCGGCGTTTCTGCCGCGAATTCAAGCGAGTGGGCTATGCTAATGTAAAGATCGAATTTTGCGTCGCGCTGCAGAGCAATGCCCGGGCTACTCTGCTCTAGGGTCACTTCAATGTGATAAAGACCGCCAATTGCAAGAATCTTGCTTGCTATTTCAACAGGCATACCTTGACTCACCTCCACTTGGTCTTCCGGCCCGGCTGATTCATGCCCAGTAATCTGCCATTGCGGAATATCCGGATTAGGTATCAGATTTGCGAGGATTATGCCGTCAGAAGATCTAAACCGCTGTTCTAGCAGCGTTTCATTGCGAAGTTCAATTGCAACTCTGTAGTCGATGCCGGTAACTGTAACATTGCTATTTTCATCATGGGCTCTTATCAAAAGCGTTGGTTTGACGGAAGAATCAAAAGGAATGCCAGCCGGGTTGATCCGCGCAGAGACAGTAATTTGCTTTTCACCAATTGTTATAGGCACCGCTTGGTCCTCCCCAAGGCCATGACCAAACACAACGCCGGTATACGATGAAACGACAAGGAGAACAAGAACCGTCAACGCAAGCGGATATCGCTTCACGTAGATACTGGAATTCTAACGCAAAATAAAGATTATGCGGAGAACATGGTGTAACTAGGAACGGATCAAAAGATGTCATGCTGATCCTCAGGAGCGACTACAGCATGGAAGCTATGCTAGATGTAGTTGAGACCTGGGCACGGATATGCGGCTACCAGTTTAGGCAGCTTGCTAAAGACGACAAAGATATCTATGTTATACAACACAACATGGGGAGAAAGTGGTCACTTCTGATAAGAGAAGTAATCCTGCAAACCTATGAGGATTTTGGCAGGCCGCCTCCGAATTTGACACTTCTGAAAATATAGTGTCCTTTAGGGTTGACAATTCCTGAGGGAAGACGTTAGACGCTTCATGGAATTAATTAGATTTTCGCAGCGTCGCTAACCTTCCTGCAGCGATAGTCCCCGCCACAGCAGTGATTCCGATTAACAATGGCACCGGGAATTCGGGTATTATCTGTAGGTTATACGCCTCCTGCAAGCCGGGGTGGACTTGGCCATGCACTATTACTTCGACGTCGTTTGGAGAGGACATGTTTGCAATGGACTGGTTCAATCGGGTGAGGCCGGTCTCTATGTCTTCCAATGCCTCTGTGGAATTTGCAGGCGCAAGCTCTTTTACCGTACCGTTGAAAACTTCAAGTGCCCTGCCGGCCAGGCCTTGCGCTGTCTGGTAAGAGACAATGTCAGTTATGGTTCCATTCTGAGTCGTCTTTGTCTCATTGTCCATTGCGTGGCTGTCGTTCATCGACATGCTTTCTTCAGAATCATGCGTGCTATTATCTCCGTGTTGATCGCCGGACCCAAGTCCGTACGCAATCTTGTAGTGTTCCAGCGCCCCGTCGACTAGGGTGGCTATAAACACGGCCTGGGTAGTCGCATTGGTCAGCTGGTCGCTGTCAATGCGAACGCTCACAGTCTCGTCCAAGAGATCATTTATGTTCTGGATCTGAGTCTGGATTTCCCCTGAAGAGCTATTCCCAATTGACAGGTGCAATTCTTCAAGCGCGGCAGGCAAGTTCCTCCCTAATCTTTCGTTTCGCTCTGCTATCTCTTCAATAATGTCTTGATCAAGGTGCTCATGCGCATGTTCCGCATGCTTTGCAGCAACTGTTGCGTTGGAGGCATGATTATTCTGAGCGAGCTCTAACTCGACCTTTATACTTTCGACAAGAGCAAGAAACGAAGAACTTTCGTCAGAATTAAAGTCATGCGCATACGCACCATTGCTGTAAATAAGCCCTGGCATGGTAAGACTGACTGCTATCAAGGAAAGGAGAGGTCTCATCAACGCCTTATACATGCGCGTTTTGCCCTAATTAGGTTTATAGTACAGTAGGCGAACGCTCAGCGTTTTCGTTTGGAGTGCATATAGATTGCAATGCCTGCTATGGCCACGGCAGCCGGGGTCACATAGAATAGCATGAGCTCGTCGATCGGAATTCCCTGGCGGTTAGGGGCGTCGACTGTGAGTTCAAAAGTTGCCTCAAGGGGCGCAGCCTGGTACTTCTCGTCTCCAGTAATCCTTGTCTGCATTGTCACCGTATAGTCTCCCGGTTGAGCGAATGCATATGGAATGGAGATGTCGCTAAACTCATAGAGCCTATATGGGAGTTGCTCAATTGGAGTTTCGGAATTTTTCTGTGTTATTACGAGTGCAGAATAGATGTTGAAAATATTAGACCCATTGTCAAGGACGCTAAAGTTCAGATATGTGGAATTGCTCCCTGCGACCGGAAATGTTGGATACGGCATGAAGATTATCTGGTAGTTGTCCACCTGCTTTGTTTCGCCAAAGAAATGTGCATCCGCCTGACCAATCTGGAAAATCAAGGCAATGACTGCCAGGGCAAGTATTGTAGGCCTAACCATCAGTCGTAGAGATTGCCTCGCACCCGAGATATTTCAACCATCCGCCAAGTCAGTTCCAATATTTCAAATGCCTTCTGTAAAAACATCTGTTGTGCAGATGTCGCAAAAAAGATCGTTATCGCAT
>JAKEIF010000184.1 GCA_022545875.1 Nitrososphaera sp. | reverse complement strand
TAAGGCAGGTGATGTCGTCTCCAGTCATTACGCTCGGATCCGGCGCGACCGTAAAACAGGCGCTGCAGCAAATGCGGATACACCGGATAAAGCGTATCCCGATAACAGACAAGACAGGAATCGTCGGCGTGGTCACGCAATCAGCGCTTGCAGGAGCTATCAGGACATCTGTTCTCGCAAGGACTATCAAAAAGGCCAGGAGCACTATTCAGGATCAGTACAAGCCTGTCCTCGGAAATCTCGGGGTATTGCTCCAGTTTTCTGCTGTCCTCTTGGTGGTTCCGGCATTGGTTGGTACGGCCCTGGGAGAAGCGGGCAGCATCACCGGAGTGTACCTTGAAGTCGTCGGGCTGTCGTTTGCTGGATTTTTCCTGATGGCCTATGGCGAAAGAGGCCAGATGAACCTCAAGCAGGCATCGATTTTCGTGGTGGTTAGCTTTGTTGTCATGTCCCTTTTTGGCTCGCTTCCGTACGTCTACTTGAATCCATTTGTTCCAGGGCTAGACGCAAACTCGCTCTTTGTTAACAGCCTCTTTGAAAGTGCTTCTGGCTTTACCACGACTGGCTTGTCAATGATAACACAGCCCGAGGAGCTTCCAAAGAGCTTTTCGTTCTACAGGTCCTATACACAGTGGGTAGGGGGCATGAGCTTTGTCTACCTAGTCATGATCCTCTTCTTCCCAGAGGAAAAGCTGAGTGCCATGAAGAGCGTACTTGGTGGAGGCATGCTGCGGTTCAAGGAATTCATCGTGACCCTTGTCGTGATCTTCTCCGTCTACACAGTAATCTTGGTGCTCATGACCACTGTCTCTGGCAGGACCGATGACTTTACTGCGATTTCTCTGATACTCGGGACCATCACCGGCGGTGGGTTTTCTCCCAATTCTACAATTATCACGGCCGATAACCTCGAGGTGCTTGTGATGACAAGTGCTGGTATGATACTTTCGGCCCTGCCGTTCGCTTTCCACTATTATATCTTCAGCAGAAAAGGGCTGTTCACCAAGAAAACGCTCGGGACAGAAGTCACAGTCTACCTTATTGCAATGGGGATATCAGTGCCGTTGCTGTACATACTTCTCTTCGGCAGCCCCGGGCAAAATATCGGCTCTGCGGCATACCATGTCATTAGCGCGTCCACTACTTCTGGATTTCAGTTCTTTGACATGCAGACAGTCCCAGTTGCGGCAAAAGTATTTCTCATTATCTTGATGCTCGTAGGAGGCTGTGCATTCTCAACTGCAGGCGGCATAAAGGTCGGAAGGCTCTTGATACTCTACCAAGAAGTCTCTAGAAGAATCGGAAGAAAGGCAAAGGAGAAATCATCGTATACCATGAGCCAGCCCTCTTACACTTCCATATCATCGACTGCAAACCCTCAGCGAAGCTCGGACAATGGAAACCTGCTTGACCACCTGCTGGAAGAGTACCGCAGGCGTGACTTTAGCGAATTGATCCAAAAGCGTGATGAGATCATAAAGATAGCCCGCGAGGTCCTTGCAATAAAGCTTGTCCGCGAGATTCTACTTGTCATAGGATTGTACATCTTTGTTTCATTCGCTACGGGCGCAGTGCTCAGCAATCAGACTGGAAGGAGCTTTGAAGATGGTCTCTTCGAATCAGTGTCCGCCCTGAGCACAACCGGCCTTACCTCGGGGATAACTTCGCTCCAGCTCGATTCATTTTCAAAGTTGATACTGACAGCGAACATGATCATCGGCAGGTTTGAGATCATTGCAATCTTTTACATATTTTTCAGGGCGCTGCGGCACTAGAGGTAGGGTTTATTACTCAGCCTAGGCGTGAAAAAATAGATGCCGGCCAATCCCTTTCATGACAGGGACATTGTCTCAATCAAGGATTTTAGCAAGGACGACCTTGAATTCATCTTTGATGCCACAGACAAGGTAAGCCAGCTCAGGCCAAGTCAGAGGGGCGAGCTTGGAAAGGGCAGGGCGCTTGGCTACATCTTTTACGAACCCAGCACCAGGACACGGATGAGCTTTGAAGCGGCTATGGCTTCGCTTGGCGGAAGCTCGATAGGCATTTCCGATTTAAAGTCGTCCTCGGTCGAAAAAGGAGAAAGCCTGGCTGATACAATCAGGGTAATCGATCTTTATTCAGATGTTATTGTTCTTCGCCATCCGATGGACGGGTCGAGCAGGTATGCGGCAGAATTGTCTCAGAACCCGATAATTAACGCCGGAAGCGGGAGTGAAGAACACCCTACCCAGGCGCTGCTGGACCTTTACACAATGCTAAAGGAAAAGAAAAAGATAGACGGCCTTTCAATCGCAATCATTGGCGACTTGAAATACGGGCGGACTGTCTATTCGCTCCTCTACGGTCTGACCAACTATGACGTTGACATACATCTTGTTTCTCCACCGAGCTTGCAGGTAAGAAAGGAATCAATTTATGAAGTGCAGGGGAAATTAAAGATAACAGAGCATGCCGAGCTTGAGGACGGCGCATTATCAGACGTCGATGTCATTTATGTTACAAGAATCCAGAGGGAACGGTTCCCGGACCTTCAGGAGTACGAAAAGGTCAGAGGGACATATATGATTGATGAAAAGACTCTGGCCAAGGCAAAACCAGATGTGTCAATAATGCACCCGCTTCCGCGGCTCGACGAAATTTCTCAAAACGTGGACCATACAAAGAATGCCACGTACTTCAAGCAAGCATCCTATGGCAAGGAGCTGCGCGCCGCACTGCTCGCGCTGATGCTAAATGAGAATATCACTCATTAGTGTCGCAAAAGTCATCTTTTTTGGCTATCTGAACAATTACAGCAGCCCTTGCGGCAGACACCGTCTGGATTGTGAAATCCATACTCGTGAAAGCATTTTGGGCAAAGCAGATGGGAGTCGCCGATCAAGTAATCTCATATCATAAACAGCATTTTATAAAGCTACGATATCAGGCAAGCCTTCTCCAAATACACGTTTTTGGTTAGTGGCGAATCTGGGTTTGGAAGCTCAGGACCCTGCAGGCTTCAGCTCACACTGCAGCAAAGGATTACCGCTCTAAATCACTAGAATTTTACAATTGTAAACCTGCCTGCTTATTATGGCATGCAGTGACAGGTATATCCAATGCAAGAGCACGATATGAAAAGTCATCAAGGCATGAACCATGGATCCATGAAACATGAGGCACATGGTCAAGCCGCAGTTTACAATTTCAATCTGCGATCTGATCCTGCTCTGCCCAAAGCCGGCACACCAGTAGCTATTACCTTGTCAGTCGCCGAGCAGAAAATAGGCGACCCGATCACCGAGTTTGAGTCCGTGCATGACAAGCTGATGCATCTGATAATAGTCAATAATGATCTTTCCTACTTTGCCCATTTACACCCGCATCTGCGCGACGGGATCTTTTCAATCACTCACGCATTTCCAGAATCAGGAGAGTACAAGATATGGGCCGATGCCAAGCCCAAGGGCGGAGCTCAAACCCTGGCTGCATTCCGGTTAGCGGTGGGTGGACAGCCTAATCGCAAAGCAGAGCTTGTACCTGACACGAATTTTTCCAAGAAATCGCAAGATGGAAAATATCAGGTGCGCCTGAAACTGCCAGAGAAAATTTCTGCTGGAAAAAGCGTCAGTATATCTTTTGAGCTCACAGAGGCAAATGGAAAGCCGCTTACTGACATGGAGCCGCTAATGGGAGCAGGGGGTCATTGCGTAATAATCAGTGGTGATGCCAGAGAGTTTCTGCATGTCCACCCGCTGGAAGAAGTGGATCATGACTGGCGAGGCGGACCAGAGGTAGCATTTCAAGCAACCTTTCCACGGGCTGGCCTGTACAGGATATGGGGCCAGTTTCAACACAAGGGAGAGGTCTTGACCGAATCCTTTACGGTCATGGTGTCACAAGGCGGTTAGGCGACACAAGGCATTCTTTGAATAGAAAGCCTATCTTTTCCCTGTGAGACTGATGTATTCGTATGCCTTGACTGCGCTGTCAAATGCATATTGCACGGTCTGGAATTGTTTTCTAAATTCCTCGACATCCTTTGATACCTGTCCCGGCTCCTGCTTGTCGACCACAACGCGCTTGATGAAATTGGCGATCTCTTTCATCTCGCTTTCCTTCATACCAAGGCGCGTAACTTCCGGTACGCCAATTCTCACGCCGCCGGGGTGCATGTAATGTCTGCCCGCTTTGATATCGCCTGGCAGCAGCTGGCGGTTGAGGATAACGCCGGCTTTTTCCAAATCCTTTTCGATCGTGCCGCCGTCGCCAAATCTTGTAACATCTACTGCGATCTGGTGCGATGCGGTGTAGCCGCGCTTTTCACCGAGGACTCCAAAACCGTATGAAGCAAGCGCCTCCGCAAGGGCCTTGGCGTTTCTTATCACTTGCTTTGCGTATGCCTTGCCGAATTCAATCGACTCGGCGAGTGCGATCGCCTTGCCCGCTACGTGGTGCAGGTGATGGCTGCTAGTGTTTCCAGGGAATATCGCCTTTTTGATGGCTTCTGCGTGCTTCTCATATGACACAATGATGCCGCCCTGCGGACCCCAGAGAGTCTTGTGCGAGCTCATCGTCATTGAATCCGCTCCTTCGTGAAGAGGGTCTTGAAACTCGCCGCCTGCTATCAGGCCAGCCACGTGTGCACCGTCATAATTGATGTGCATGCCCTGGTCGTGCATAAATCCCGCAAGCTCTTCAACGGGATGCGGAAACAAAAACAGACTCCCTCCAAACATGCCAATTTTAGGCACCTTTCCATCTCGCTTCATTTCTTCAATCTTTTTCTTGGTCGCGTCGACGTCAATGGTCATCTCTTCCTTTGAGAATGGGTAGTGCTCGATGTTCAGTCCGTGGACCAGGCCCGCGGTGCCAGAATGCTCCTTTTTACCATGTGATATGTGCCCGCCCGATGGTATCGAGGCAGCCATCATGTAGTCGCCGGGGTTGGAAAATGCTGCGTAAATTGCAAGGTTTGCGACGACGCCGGAAGTCGCGCGGCAGTCAGCAAATTCTGACCTAAACACTTGGCGCGCAAGGGCATTGCAAATAACTTCCACTT
>JAKEIF010000183.1 GCA_022545875.1 Nitrososphaera sp. | reverse complement strand
GTCCTTTTTCCATTTTCATCTATCAAGTTTCTTGTTTGAGTCATTTCTATTTTTCACCTTCAACCTCTAATTCTTCTTCCACGTCGTCCATTCCTGGCTCGGCATCCTCAGGCTTTCCATCGCCTCCTATTGGCGCCGCAGATTCCTGCTGTGGCGTGTCTGGTACGTTCAAGAGAACCTTTATCCGCTGGGTGAGATTTGCTGTGTGAGCTTCTTCCTCAACCATCTTGATCGCCCTTACTGCAAGCAATATCCCTTCAGAGTTCCTGCCTGTGACAACTACTATCCCATTCTGCCCAATGAGCACCCGTGTCTGCGTGGCCTGTTCTATGGTCTGTATCATGGAGCCCCTCTTTCCAATAAGCCGGGGCACTCGAGTTGCAGAAATGTGGAGCAGTTCGCCTCTTGGCACTTTGCCTAGGTCCCTGTCCTGCACTGTTAACATTGGATCCCTTGTCCTGTCAAAGGCCATGACCCTTGCAGTGATCATGTCGCCGATAGCAAAATGCTTGGTCATGTCATCTCTCGCGGGGGAAAAGTCGCGGCCAAATACGTCCTGTGCCGGCAGGTGAGCCGAGAAGCAGGAATTAATGTCGACTTCCCATGAGAGGGATGAGTGATCGACTATTTTGCCTATGACAAGGTCGTTGACGCGTGGAATGTAAACGCCTGAAAGTGGGATGACCTTTACGCCATCGCGCCCTGTTTCTGCGATTCCAATTCTTGTCGCAATCAGTGCGCCGCCAGCCTTGACCACGTTCATCAGCGGTCTAAAATTTCCTTCAGCTATCTTGTCGCCGGGAATTACGTACCTTCTTCTTATATCGTGCATAGCTCAACGGTTCACCACCGGGGCAAGTCGCCCTTCTGAAAAGTTGTCATTATTGTTCATCTCTCTTATCTCCTGTATTGACGGGAAGTAGTTACAGGTGACTTATATTTTAAGTATAGAATGCTACTCTAGCCTTCTTTCACCACCGCCGAACCCTTGCTCACGGAACCGAGGCGATCGAGAAACTGAGCCTTAAGGCCGGCGTTCATTTCGACGGTTACGCGGAGTGACCCATCTGACAGCCATTCTTCTCCCTTAAACTCGCCCGTAGATTTCAGGACGCTATAGGATTGCGCAGAGAATTGAGCAGGAACAGTAACGGTGAGCCTGACGGTTTCTGACTTTAGTGGCAGTATCTTTCGGAGACCGTCTACTATCAACTTCGTCTGGTCCGGGGCATTTTTGAACGGGTCTACCGAAACTCTCGCTTCGTCCATTGCAGCTTCGATTCTGACCACAGGGTGTGGAAGATGGGTCTTTGGATCGACGAAGCTCCTGTTTATCAACTGTACTATCTGCTTGCGTTTTTCCTCCACCATCTTTCTGCGCTGATCTGTAGTCAGGTTCAGTTCGCCCCTTGAAATAATCTGCTTTGCGACTTCGGTCTGGTCAGTAGTCTTGAAGTGCTTCATCAATTTTTCGCTGGATGCTCTAGAACCCTTGTTTGCGTCAGAGTATACTTCGTCCGAAACAAGTACGCTCGAGATATCGGCACGTTTTCCAAGTTTGTATTCCAGAGCAGGGTCTGGCTTGACTATGAGCTCAAACCTGTCGCCTTCAACGGTTAGTTTTATGATGGTAAACTTGGGTTCTGTCATGTCCGTGATGTAAGAGGCTTATTTGCTGAAGAAGTATATATGTATGTCAAGTTCTCGGTGATTTTTCGGTTTTTCGGTAGATTTTTAAGGTCGTTTCAGCGTGCTTTTGAGTATTGGTTTCTCCCTCTGTTGATGTCATTGAAAAATCGCCCGAAAGGATCGTTGTAAAGTTTAACAATATTCCAAGGCAGTATGTAAATTCCCTGAGGAGGCTCGCAATTAGCGAGGTTCCGACTCTTTCTATCGACGACGTAGTAATGCTAGAGAATTCCTCCGTGATGCACGACGAGGCTGTTGCACATCGACTGGGATTGATCCCACTCAGGACGGATCCGGGCAGGTTTGTCATGCCACATGAATGCGACTGCAAGAGCACTCTTGGGTGCAGCAAGTGCAGGGTCCTGCTCGTGCTGGATTCGGAGGCGACAGACAAGACTAAAGTAGTTACCTCTGGCGAGCTAGTTTCTGAAGACGAGCTGGTAAAGCCCGTGAGCAAGGATATCCCGATCATTGTATTGGCGCCTAACCAAAAGCTAAAGTTCGAGGCGTATGCCAGGCTTGGAACTGGGAAGGACCATGCCAAGTGGCAGCCCACGTCAGCAGCTGTTGTGAAGGACGGCAAAGACGAGAATGAAATGATCCTCGTACTGGAATCAAACGGCGCCCTTACCGCCGAAGAAATTTTGGTCGCTTCCGTGGAGAAATTGGCTTCCAAGGTTAAGAATTTCAAACAAGTGACTTCGTCGCTCAAGATCCCAAAGAACGCCTAGGTGTACATTTATTTGGGGAGCTTCTACAACGAGTGTGCGTAACGAATGGTCATGTATGCTAATACAATGCTAGATAATACGCTATGGACGCTTCGTCTTGCTTTCAAAAAGACCAAGGCTCCGATCTGGCGCGCGCTAGAGGAGGAGCTCTCAGGCCCCCGAGCTAACAGGAGGGAGATCAATGTAGGAACCCTGGGCGAAATTACGAAAACAGGGGAAGTTTTGGTTGTACCTGGCAAGGTTTTGGGCACTGGCACCCTTGGTCACAAGTTGACGGTCTGTGCTTATTCCCTTTCAGAAGGCGCCGCAAAAAAGATAATCACTGCAGGCGGCAAGGTAATCAATTTTGAAGATCTTGTAAAGAAACATCCTGATGGAAAGGGAGTGCGAATAATTGGCTGAGAAAAAGCCTTCAGGACCCAAGCAAATAGTCGTTGACGCAACTAACTGCATTGCCGGCAGAATGTGCTCACATGTGTCAAAGCTTCTCCTTCAGGGTAACAAGGTTGCCATTGTAAACGCAGAGAAGGCAATGCTTTCGGGATATAGATACAAGACTATTGAACTCTACAAGGAACATCTCGAGATCAACTCGGTTACAAACCCAATCCACGGTCCCTTCCACCCCAGGCGTCCCGATACCATACTTTCAAAGATGGTCAGGGGAATGGTTCCCAAGAGAAAGACAAGTGGTGTGGAAGCTCACCAGAGGCTTAGAGTATATATCGGGGTTCCAGAGGAAATGAAGAATACCAAATTGGAGACTTTTGCCGACTCAAAGATTAGAAAGCCTGAATCG
>JAKEIF010000182.1 GCA_022545875.1 Nitrososphaera sp. | reverse complement strand
GAAAACTCTCCTGACAAATGGAATCCTGTCAGACGAAAGCGCAAGTGAGCCGATGTATACCTCAGCCGCTCACAACAGAGAGGACATGAAACAGACGCTCGAGGCATACGAAGCAGGTTTTCGCGCGGCAAGCTCTTCCAACTGAGGACGAAAAAAGGGACGCTGACAAACATTAAGAATCCATAACCCTCAAAGGCACCTTGATTGTGAGCAAAACTTGTAGCGCAGCAAAAATTCATGCGCGCCGCGGATACCGATCTGGCATTATTCAAAGGCGCTCAATGCGTTGTTAGCGAGGTAAAGCAAGTACTTTCATTCTATAGTCCGATTCCATATTCCTTTTAAAATATGAGAAGAGAAAACCCCGTAAAATGTTTGAGAAATTTGTTACTAGATCTTGTACGAAGGTCATTGGAATACTTTTGATCGTATTGCTGACGTCTGTCATGTTTTCGTCTAATTACACAATTAATGCATCGGCCGCCACCAATTGTTCAGACATTACGGTGGGCCAGCTGAAAGGAGCCGTATTCATGGACCCGATATTGTCGAAAAGAGAAGGAGGAGGAATGTTCAAGGCTCCTTCCAACTATGTGAGTGAAAGCATGAGGCACATGAACATGCACGGGATGAATGTAGTCAGGGTCCCGTTTTACTGGGAGTCGTATCACAATAATCCAAGCGCATTCCTAAATGAATTGGAAGTAGTCGCCCGGGCAGCGCAGTCAAATGACATCTGTGTGATTTTCGACAACCACCACTGGTACACTTCGAGCTATTGGGACATTGAGATCCCCGGCAACTCCGATGGCAGAGGATTCCCATCGGTTGTCGTAAAGTCCTTCCCGATGAGGAACGGCGACTACGAGGATACTGCGGGACCCTTCTGGAAGGCGTTCCTCTCTAACGACTTTAGTGTGGGCGGCAAGAAGGTCTGGGAATATCAGGCCGATTTCTTTTCCAAAGTGGTAAACAGGGTTGACAGGTTTGACAGCGTTATCGGCTACGAGATTCTGAATGAGCCGCACCTGTTTTCCAAGGATCAGTACGACGACCTTGGGAATTACCACACATACATGGCAAAAAAGATCAGGACAGATACAGACAAGATGATACTCTTTGACCGGGAAACAGCGAGGGGATTTGCAAGAGACCCTGATCTTGAGCACAAGATAGTGCCATTTGGAGTTTCCAATATCGTATACGGACCCCACCTTTATGCCGTACCACTTTCAGGAAGCAACTCCGTGAGGCAGATCGACAACTTTAAGGAATGGTCGAGGGACTGGGGAGTAAAAATATTCATTGGCGAGTTTAGCGCTGATACTCAAAGCGAGATCGACCTCTATCTCCGAGAGTTCAAGGAAAACGGCTTCGGATGGTCATACTATGCTTGGAAGCCAACGACAACTAGAGGCGGGGGAAATGGCTTGTATGACACGAGTTCAACATCTCCGACCACCGCGCTCAAGGAGTTGGTCGAGGCGATAAACAAGGTGTATTGACAGGGACGCACGTATCCCTACATGGGACTGGATAGCCGCCAGTACTCGGCATCCCTCTCTTTTACGCGTAAAGCCGATATGTTTAGAATTCAATAAATATTCTAGCGTGTGTTTATCAGCTATTGCAGAATAGCGAACGCGGAAAAGCTGTCAAAATCACGGTTCGTCCCATGACGGACAGCGATTTGGAGGATGCGGATAGGATAATGAGACTTGCCTTTGGAACGTTCCTTGGGCTGCCTGAGCCCATGAAATTCATGGGAGACGCAGACTATATCAAAACCCGCTTTAGAGCGGACCCGGCGGCTGCCCTTGTGGCCGAAGTTGACAATAGCATAGTTGGGTCCAACTTTGCACTTGACTGGGGCTCTGTAGGAATATTTGGCCCGCTTACCATTGACCCCAAATTCTGGGACAAGGGAGTAGCCAGGAGTTTGCTTGAAGGTACGATGCAGATCTTTGAAAAGTGGGGCACAAAGCACATGGGGCTTTATACATTTGCGCAAAGCACAAAGCATGTGCACCTTTACCAGAAATTCGGTTTCTGGCCCCGTTACCTTACGGCGGTAATGTCAAAGCAAGTAGAGCAAAAGGCAGAGATGAAGCGCAATAGCGCCACAGAAAGATATTCCAGTCTCAATTCAAGCGAGAAAAAAGAGGCAATTGAAAATTGCGCCAGGTTGACTGGGCGAATATTCAGTGGGCTGGATCTGCGAAAAGAGATTCTCTCTGTGGACAATCAGAAGCTTGGAGATACGATTTTGATAAAGGATGCAAAGAACAGCATGGATTTGGTCGGTTTCGCAATTTGCCATATTGGACCTGACACTGAAGCAGGCAGCGGGAATTGCTATATCAAATTCGCTGCCATATCACCGGGATACGAAGCTGCGGAAGACTTTGTGAAACTCCTGAATGAATGTGAGCAATATGCGAATGCATCAAATGCCACGCGACTTGTAGCCGGAGCAAATACTGGGAGGCACAAGGCGTACGTAGCAATGATGGAGCAAGGCTTTCGCACGGATATGCAGGGAGTCGCGATGCACAAACCAGACGAGCCGGGGTATAATCTGCCAGATGTGTACCTAATTGACGACTGGCGATAGGGCCCAGCAGCCGATCAAGCTCTTACACAACTTGACGTCCGGAAAAACCTTTGCCAGATCGAGAAGCCATAAAACATGCCATCCTCATGATGGTAAGTCATACCCTACAATGCACAATTGTTCAGGCTTTACTCCCTCAGAAATAGCCGCGGTAATCCATTCCATTTCATTGTCATTTGGAGAATCGCTTCTTCCCTTGTATTCTATAAAGATAAAGTCGTCTCCGTCTCCCTTCCATGCAAAGACATCAAAGAATCCCGACAGCTCTCCACCATTCTTCTCTTTGATTGCCTGGAATTTTTCCGAGACCTTTGGCGGCAATGCCGGCGCTACTCCAGTTGGAGGCATTCCATTCCAGAGTACGTCCTTGCGCCCGTGACTGTGAGGCGTATCCACCCATACGCCCTTCCACTGGTCTTTTTCGAGATATCGCAGTATTGCCAACTCGCCAAACATGACCCGCCCGTCGTGGGCCACAACGGTCTTGCTCAGGTAGGCATTATCTTCAAGAATATCTAATACTCGGGAGCTCTTGATCTGTTGGAGGCTAGCGCAGGGAAAGTGGACCTTCAGACCCTCGATGCGTATTTCTCCATCATCGGTTTCTCGAACCACCTGCCTTTTCTCAAAGGCTAATTTACGAAGTTTATCCACGCTAGGTTATTTTATGATGCGTGAACTAAACCTTTCCGATAACGAATAAGCGAACCAAGCCTTTGCTCATGGATCTTGCGCTGAGTAAGGATTCCAGATCCTGTCACTCAAGCGAGCGAACGAGCTAGCAGTTTATCCATAGCTAATAGCTACGTGGTAAGGGCAAATGATAATTCCAGTTGCTCTTGCCAAGAAGCGTTAGAGTGTGTGTAAGCGAAGTACACACATTTTGGTTGACGGCCTTACTTTCCAGTCAAAGAAAAGTCGCAATAGCGTTTGCAGAAATGTCCGTTTGGACAAAATCTTAACTATTGCATTGCCGATTTTGATTCATGGGCGCTCTACAACAAAATCACGCTGCCGGCATTAGCCTGATTGCCTTCATAGTTGCAGTTGGCGTAAGCGTAGGCTTCTATCAGTTCATTTATGTCCCAGAAGCAAGCCAGAAACCGGTTCTTCGCAGAGAGGTGGTTGAGCCGGCCGAAATTACAGAGATAACCATTGCCGAGGGTGCTGCGAATGCAGAGAATGGGGCATTCTACATTCCTGCAGACAAACGTGCTATCTTGGGCGTCTCTAATAGAGTAATTTGGCACAATGCAGACTCGATCGCTCACACGGTCACCACCGATGACGGCTACAGGGACACATACAGCGGAGTATTTGACTCCCGGGAACGCCCGAAAGAGGAAGGCGGACCCTATGTGATACCTGGAGAGGATTTTGAATTCCTCTTTACAAAAGTCGGAGAGTATCCGTACCACTGTGAGCCGCATCCGCATATGGCAGGCCAAATAGAAGTTGTGGAGAACTTTTCTTAACCGTCTCTTTCAAAGTGGATGCATAACCAATTTACCTTGTACGTGGTACTTGTTTACGCTCTTTGATTATCCAGAACAACTGCCAGAAAATGGCCGGGTAAGGCGACAAAAGAGAACCTTGACGCCGATAGAAAGTGATACTGGCTTAGAGAATCAAAGTCAGCATAGGATAAGACCTGCAATGCTTCTATGCCGATATCATTAAGCCGCTTCAAGAAGGCTGAGATTCAACTACTCTGAGAACTCTGCCATAGTTTTTGTTATCGTTTGGCTGAGCCTAGCCTACAAGTGAGAATTCAGAACTTACGGCGTCCTTCCTCGATTGCTCCAAAAACCATATTGGCAATATACTTTGCAAATTTGTCATTGACGTCGACGTTTGTAAATAGCTCGTACTGTGAGACAATCCCAGTCAATGTCGGCATAATTCTAAAGTTGACAACTGAAGAGGATGGGTCCTTGCCTTCCATGACCTGCAAATCCACCTCTACTTGGTGATACTTGACCTTTGGGTTAAGCCCTATCGAGTGAGTAGTCAGGTTGATGTATCTTTCATCGTTATCAACTTTCCAGACTTTGAAGAACGGAACCTCTTGCATTGACTTTGAGATAGCATTAAACAATACATTTCGATCCGTGTTCGGATACTCTCTTGTAAAGAACCATACCTTGATGTCGAGCACGCCAGAAGCATCGTCTCCCGGGGGTGAAGGATCAGAACCATTGCGCATCAGTTTACGTTGCGATATTCTGCAAGAGCAAGCAGAGTGCCTACAGCCATAATCGTCATGCTCCATGAAACGGTGTGCACAGTGCTTGCACTGCAAAGTTGTGGCTGGTGTAAGGAAATCTAGATAATTAAATTGAATGTTCGAAATAGATGCTGTTTCATTTTCTAGCCGATCTCCAACGAATCATGACTTGCATGCTAACGTAGAGGCGTCATGTTTTTGTGCCCAACTGGGGACTCTTGAATATGGAGACTACTCGGCATATGGATGGTCAATGGTTGCCTACGTAACTTTTCCTCTTTGAAGCATTATGTCTGGAGGAGTATCAAGTTCGTTACTATTCCACCAGCTTATGAATACCCGCTGACCGATTGCGTCAACATCAGGGCGAACGAATCCAAGTGAATCTCCTGTATCACCGTCAATAACCAAAGTATCAACAAAAGTTAATCCCTTGTCGTCACTTCTCTTTAGGAGAACTTCGCTTCCAGACGGGGTCCAGAATGCGCTTATGTTTTGCCATACCACAAACACATTATCCCCTGAAGCAGACACGCGCGGATTGACAGAATAGTCGTCATCAGTGTCAAGGCGCGCCAGCGGCTCGAAACTTTGGCCATTATCATGGCTAGCGACGAAGAAGAGATGTGTCTTTATATCATCAAAGTCAGAAGCGGTAAGATTAGAGCCACCGGAAAATGTATTAGCTGCCCATACTACATAGACGTCCGAACTACCCGCGATGGCAATCTGTGGAGTGGGATTAGAAACATCTAGATCGCCTTCTAGAGGTATGGCAGCACCAAATGTCCTGCCAAAGTCCTTGCTGACTCTAAAGTTGACATCCTGAGTATTTTCATTCCATACCACATACACGAACTTGCCCTTGCTTACAATTTTGACTTGTTGTGCGCCATCCCCAAGGTAGATCTGTTTTGAAAAGCTCGTGCCATTATTGTGACTTGCCCTGAAAATAAGATCCGGATGATCTTCACATGGGTCCTGTGCAGTTACATACACATGATTCTTCCAAGCAGCAACACGTGGCTCTGTTCCGCCACATGGGCCAGAGCTATAGATAAGCGGCGCATCAAAGTTCGCTCCGCTGTCATGGCTTGCTCGAATCACCTTTTCTGTCTCAGACTCGCCAAATCGGTCAAAAACAACGTACACATTGTTATCATAGGCTGCCATATCCAACGGTGAGTAGCTAGAGGTGGAATCACCTAGATTCTTCCTTGCGCCAAAAGTGTTTCCATTATCGTTGCTTGCTCGAAAGTGAACGGATGCTTCTCCCCCGGCTTCATTAGTCCAGGCCACGTATACATTACTCCCAAATGCCACAACATGAGGTGGATAATTGAAGTCGCCATTGCTCAGTTTTTTAACAGATGAAAAAGTCCTACCATAGTCGTGACTAGCTTTAAAGAAGATATCATAAACTGGGACAGAATCATCCCCGTCCATCCAAGCAACGTAGACATGCTCTTTGACGGCAACTACACTCTGATATTTGGAGTGACTTGCATTATTGCTCAGATCAATCGGCTTTCGCAAATCAACCTCAGTTTCTAATGCGTTAGCTGAATTGACAAGAATCACTAAGCCGAGCATAGTCATCGATGCAAGAGCTAACGTTTGCTTCAATATCTGATGGCGCTCAGTGCGGTGTACTGATGCTTGGCTATAAGATTTAGGTAATATCGGTAACCAATAGATCAGCGGTTAGCTTTTCTTACCGAGCTCGGAAATGATGGTGTGTTTTCACGCTCAGCAGGGGGCATTGTCCTTAGCGCAGCATAACCAGATTCTGGATAACAGCTAGATCCATGCATGCTGCTCACCCCACCCCAGTCAGTATTGAAGCAACTTTTTCAACAATTCCACGATAGCTCAATCCATAATTATT
>JAKEIF010000181.1 GCA_022545875.1 Nitrososphaera sp. | reverse complement strand
TTTTTAGCACATTTTTGACTTTGCGAAAATTAGAAATGGTTACTAGATCCCCGGCCTGAAGAGAATCTACTGCGTCGGACGTAACAAGATAAGGAAACGCTGGTGGAGCGGACGGTGGCGCGCGCATTCTGTAAATAACGTCCCCTATGCCTTCGCCACTAAAATGAGCTCCTATATTGTCAATGCCAAGTTTTTTTGCTGCCGATATGCATTCTTGTAGTGAACCCGAGATGAGCAGATCTGTTCTTAAGCGAAAAGCCCCCTATAGTTTTCCAAATAGCTTGTCGGCCTATAGCGTTTCACAGGCTTGAACTTTATCCTGACCGAGTCGGCCAAAGCTATTGACACTTTTCCTTGGCAGAGGCGCTGTTTATCGAGCCGTAAGTAGAGGTTTCCTTTCTCATCAGAAAATTGGCTCATATTCTGCCAGAGTTCTTGTCTATCAAGTGAGTTGAGTTTCGATGCGATATTTGCGGCCAGTTCGGTGGCCTCAGAACTGGAGAAAATAGCCTTGAGCATCAATATCCTGTTCTTGTAATGTCCCTCAGATGGCGTAACTGAAAACTTGTCAGAGGATAGATTGAGGTTATCCTCAAGTGAACCCAGAACCTTTTCTTGATCCTCAGTGGCATGGATTACAAGATTTGCCTCTGCTCCGGAGAACTTGATCTCCTCAGTCATTCTCTAGAGATAATCAAAAAACACCGTCTAAAAAGGTATTGCAGTAGTAAGCCGCAGTCTTGACATGAATGCAAACCAAGCTGGCTTTGCTCAACAAGAGAAACCGTCCTGAATGTTTACTTTATTGGGTTCACAAGCTTTGCTAGCTAGCTGGAGTTTTGATTTCCTTCAAGCCCCCCAAGTACTTTTGCAGCACCTCGGGTACTTCCACTGTGCCGCTGGCGCTCTGATAGTATTCGAGAATTCCGACCATGGTTCTTTCTGAGGCGACCAAGGTACTGTTGAGCGTATGAACGAAACGCGTGTCTTCGTTGGTCTTGTCCCTAAATCTTATGCCCAGCCTCCGGGCCTGAAAGTCAAGGCAGTTAGAGCACGAAACAAGTTCGCGATAAGCATTCTGGCCAGCCATCCATGCCTCGATATCGTATGTCTTGGCTGATATCTTGCCCGTGTCGCCGGACGAAAGAAGCATTATTCGATAGGGAAGGCCGAGCTTCTGGATGAATTCTTCAGCAATCTTAAGCATTCGCTCCTGTTCTTGCCAAGATTCTTCTGGCCTGCAATATGCGAACTGCTCAACCTTTTCGAACTGGTGCACACGGAAAATCCCTTTCATATCCTTCCCATGGGCCCCTGCCTCCTTGCGGAAGCACGAACTAAATCCTGCGTATCTTATTGGGAGTTTCTTCCCATCGAGAATCTCATTCATGTGCATGCCAGCTATCGCGTGTTCGGAAGTTCCGATCATGTGTAGGTCTTCTCCTTCGATCTTGTATATGACATCCTGAAAATCGTTCAGAATTACTGCTCCTGACATGGGCTCACTTCTTATCATATATGGAGGCTGTACGGGTGCATACCCCCTGCTCGACAAGAACTCTAGCGCGAAATTGATTAATGCTTGATTCAGCATGACCAGCGCGTTCTTGAGAAAGTAAAATCGGGCTCCCGAAATTTTGGCAGCGCGTTCTAGATCAATGAGGTCAAGTGAAGTTGCAATGTCGACGTGATCCTTTGGCTCAAAACCAAAACTCTTTGGCGCGGCACTCTGTCTCACTAGAACATTTTGTTGGTCGTCTTTTCCAATCGGGACTGAATCATGCAACAAGTTTGGAAGAGTCAGCATCAGCTCCCGGAACTGCTGTTCAACCTGCGCCATTTGCTGCTCCGATTCTGCAAGTCCATTGCTAACGCCCTTCATTTCCTGCAATTCAGAAGTCACGTCTAGCTTGCCCTTCTTTTTAGTTGCAATCGCTTCTGAAAGAATATTCTTTTTCTTGCGCAAATCCTGAGTATGTACAATTATCTCGCGCCTTTTCCTGTCCAGATCCACCAAGCTGTCCAATGGGAAATCCGACATGTTGCGCTTGTCAAGCATGTCACGGACGAGTTTTGCATTTTCTTTTAGGATTCTGGGATCAAGCATTACTTGTGCATCACTTTCTGACAGATGGATACATGTTCCAAGATCTCGTCAAGAGTACTGAGAAGAGTTTCGATAGGCGCGGATTTTGAATGAATTTCAATTGATAACGTAGAACCTCTGGCAAACATTTTCAGAGACAAGCCTTCTGGAAAGTTAAGATTGTCTGGTATTAATGCCTTAAGAGTCGCAGTCGATCTCTTTGGAGTACCAAGTGGCATTCTGAGTGAAACGTAAACTTCAGGATGATGCAGCGAATTGTGGATCAATTGTAGCCGCCTTTACACTAGCGATGAAGGTTTCCAGGACATTTGAAGGGATCTTGCAGCCCGCAGCGGCGGAATGACCTCCGCCAGTCCCTCCGCAAGTTTCGGCTATTTGCCGCATCAGGATGCCAAGGTTCGGTCCTGAACTTATTCCCGCGGTCTTTCTTGACGAAAATTTGTACGTCCCATCCCCGGAAAGCGTCCGGACAAAGACCAGCCTCTCACCCAGGGATGGAGAGCCGCTGAGTAGAGAAGAGACGGCGCCCAGCATATCTTCTGCAACCAATCCCTCTCCGTTAACGAAAATAGTCCTCCCATCGTCCGCAATCCTCCACTTGTCCGCAAAGATGGTCGTCATGTAGTTACGCAAGGTAGTTCTGTACGTGTTCATTATTTCTTCTCCAGCATTCAGCATGGTGTTCCTGTCGCCCATGCAAATGGAGATTCCAATACCTGATTTCCCTATTCTCCCGCATGCGTTCAGCATCGTAGAAAAGCCGCGGGCATCCCTAAGCTGACTTCTTGTCTCTTCTGCCACCAAGGTGTAAACGTGGCCGATAAGATCGCTAATTACAGTGCTATCTCCCTTGCCAGATGTCGCAACGTACTTTGCAACCGCATCCAGTATGGCACTTTTTTCTTCCTGTGAAAATTCTGCGAGCACTCTCCAGCACCCGTTATCCCTGAGCTTTATGCCTGCGTCTCTGAGCAAGGTATGGCATGCCTCCCTGTTCCACGTCAGACCCTCAATATATGGATCAGACGTGAATGCCAGCGCCTCATGAAGTGGCCTTGTTTCCCTACCAACCAGCATGATGTCAAGGTCGACCTTTACCAGCCCGAGTGCCTCGGCTGTCTTTAGGATTTCTGAATTTGGCCCTAGAAATGATTTCTTGTCTCCCTGGTCCTGCCTGTCCCCCACTGCGGAAACGACTGCGAGTCGGGATAGGTCGCGATTAGTTCTATCAATAGCGCTAGTTACCAGAAAAGCCATTCCGCCTGCAGAAATTTCCTTTCCGCCGTCGATGTTGTATCGCCAAGCATTGACGATCTGCGAAGAGTCATCTGTCAGAATTTCTTGCTCTGATATTTCGTGGTGGTCGACTACGATCCACTTGTCTCCCAATGCCTTTCTAAATTGAGAAGCCCAGCCGCCTCCCAAGTCTGTGATTATGTAAAAATCCCGGCTCTCCGCCTTCATTTTTTCGATGACAGAGGCGTTCATGTCTGAAACGGCGCGTACGCTAAATCTCGCTCCAAGACGTGAAAGGGCAGACCCGATGATGCTACCTGAAGTTAACCCATCGGCGTCAATGTGTGTAATAACAGAAATCTCGTTGCCGTCTTCTACTATGGTCCTAATTTTTTCAGAGGTAGTTCTAAGAGCATCGCTCAGTTTTTCGTGGGAGCTCATCTTACTCCAGCTGAGCAATCACTGCGGCATACTTCCAGTTCTGTGGCAGCCTACCCATTCTCTTATAATATTTCGATAGGCGATGAATTTTCGCTTCGACCAACTCTAGAGAACGGACGTTGCGGTGGTCGCTGTTATGGATCTTTAAATGCTTCTGAAGCCCCAAAGCCTTTGTTACAAGCTTTTCCAAGTCCTCAGGCATATCGGGTTTGATACTATTCTCGGCCAAGATGTCTGTAAGGCTCTTGCCAACAATCGGCTTTACCAGAGGGATGCCGTGGTGATCTCTGAGGTTCAACCCTATTTCACTTGGGCTGAGACCATCCTTTGACAGCTTTACTACCAAACTAGAGACCTGTTCTTGGCTCTGGTTCAGCCATGACGGGGAAGACTTTGACGTAGGACGGGTTGAGTGGGACTTGCCATGAGTGTGAACGTGGATACGAGCCATGTTACGTAGGTATGAAAAATATTAGCCTTAAATATCATTCGGTAGGCTCGCACCGTGTAGTGCAGAACTCGGTAACGAAAACGGTCCCCGTGGCGGATATGTTTTCAAAGAGGGCAAAGTGCCCGTCTACACGTCTGCTTTATGCCGGAGTTATTTGATGTGAACGCCTTAAAATTCTCGCCGCTTACGTCTATCCATATAGAATTGGGCTGAGTGAAGGTAAAGACTATAGTACATGGGTTTTCGGACAGCCTAACCATGGTGAAATTATAACGAGTATCGAGAATTGTGTCCCTATTGAAATTTGCCCCGGGCATCTGTCATCCGTTATCCTAGACTCGTATTGTGATTGAATTGATACCGTTATCCCTTTCGCTTGCGTCCAACCGAAGCTGAGGTATAAAATATCCTGTTGCGGTATGTCCGGGTTTTTCTCCCATGTTGCCCGAAT
Organism: Nitrososphaera sp.; assembly: GCA_022545875.1. Lineage (GTDB taxonomy): Archaea > Thermoproteota > Nitrososphaeria > Nitrososphaerales > Nitrososphaeraceae > Nitrososphaera. The sequence continues at coordinate 116 of JAKEIF010000181.1, read as the reverse complement.
ATCAGGACGGGATATCTTGCCGTCCGCCGGTAGAGTAGCGTCTACGGACTAAACAGCCCCGGGTATGCCAACAGCTAGGGCTACAATCGCTATGATTGTCTTGAGTGGCAGCTTCA
>JAKEIF010000180.1 GCA_022545875.1 Nitrososphaera sp. | reverse complement strand
GGCCGTCATATAACGCCACAAAAGCAGAAGCGAGGCCGCCTGTATCAACATCATTTCTTATTATGCCCTTTTCGACATGCTTGTTGAGATGCTCCACTACTGCATCGTAGACCTTGAGTCTATGCTCGTACATTCCTTTCCGTAGCCTGTGATTTCGGCTTGATTCAACAACCATTTCAAGCATGACCCTGTCATTTCCTTGTTCTAATTTCTGAAACTCATCATAGAATTTCTCTGCATCAAGGAGAAAGTCTTCTCGTTTGGAAAAAACAGTTGTGTGTTGCCTGTCCTTCATAACCTTGAGATAATATTCGCAAATCCCTAGAAAAAGATCCTCCTTGCTGGCGAAATAGAGATAGATTGTTCCTTTGCTGAGCCCAAGTCGCTTTGCAACATCCTCCATCTTTGTTCTGTCATATCCCGTTTGCGAAAAACTTTGGATGGCTGCCTGGATAATCTTTTCTCTGACCTCGGCCTTGTACAGCCCCGTAACCTTTGGCATTATTCTAATAGACCCCGCGTTCCGTAAATCCATCCAACTTTCGCGTTAGAAATATCGTGATGAGTATCAAACATGTTGCAGATCCTCACAAGAGCCTAATAAGCATAACTGACTCGTCAGTCAGTTTTTTGAAATGTTGTTGCCGCTATTCGCCTACGCTGACTTCTGCATGATGTTCCTTGTAGTGTTTGTCAGCCTCTGCCTTTGTAAGGAATTCCTCTGCACAGTCCCTGCAGCGAAACGTCCCCGATTCATATTCAGACATCTGGCTCGAACATTATGGCACAGCGTCGTTAATAAGCACTAGTGTTTATTAGATAACGCGTGTTATTCGGATACTAGGTGACTGGACTGGAAATTGACCATGAGTTTCTGAACTCGTTCTGTCAGCAGGTTGTAGGCTTAAATAGTTCAATCCGGTGGGCAGGAATTGTGAACAAAAACGGCGTAATTGTTGCCCAGCAAAAGAGGCGCGATTTGCAGCTACTCTTGACGGAGGAAGAAAATGAGGACTATGCTTCCACTGCGATAGCCCGGCAAAAGACTAGAGGCAAATTCGAAAGTAAGATTGGCAAGATGCACTATGCCTTTGGGCGTTACGAAAAGCTTCACAGGGCGACGATACCTGTAGACCAGAGCACGTATCTTCTTGTGACAATCGACGTTACGGAGAAAAATTTTGACAGCCTGTTGATGGGACAGGTGGTGCCTCTTATTGAAAAGCAGAGGAACAGGTTCGTGACCATGAGCGACTCTATCTGACAAGTAATTGGAACGGATTTGGACAAGATCTGGATAAAATCATTTTAAAAGCTCTGGAGATAACCGTCATATGAAAAAAACAATAATCGCGGCAATCATTGTGGCGGCAGTCGCACTACCTGCTGTAGTCTACGCGGCAGGGCCTCTATTCATAAACACCACCATCAATGAGGCTGCTCCAGTAGCTGCGGGCAATGAAATGATGGATAAGGATGGGATCAATGTGGCAGGCGAATCTAAGACGCTGGCGTCAATCAAATTCGCAGGCAGCTTTATCGGTGTGGGTGACGGAATCCACGATGCTCAGGGTAGTGCCAAGGTCATCCCTGTTAGAGAAGGTAGCATCCTACGACTAGAGGATTTTAGATCAACGAATGGACCAGACCTGTACATGTATTTGTCGTCTGACAAGGATGCAACCGACTTTGTAAACTTGGGCAAGCTCAAGGCAAATATTGGAAACCAGAACTATGAAATCCCGGAGGGAACAGATCTTTCAAAGTATGGCACCGTGCTTATCTGGTGTCAGCAGTTCTCAGTCCTGTTTGGGAGCGCAGAGCTAGTGAGTTCATAAAGGATGATTTTGAGCATACTGCCTCCAGAGCACCTAGTAAGGGGTAACCATCTGGCGGTGCTCTAGCGGTTCGCACGGGCCGCACTCGTTATCGCTTCCCTATAGGCCCTGTTGGTTAAGGCGTCGGCTTCCCTATTTTCTTCTCTCGGCACCCATGCAATTTCGATGGAAGGAAAGGAATTCTTTAGCGACATGGCTTGCTTGTAAAGCGGAACTATTCTCTTGGACTTGACTTTGTATTCGCCGTTAATCTGGCTCACGACTAGTTTAGAATCGCTTTTTATCCTAATCGAGTCATGCATTTGATTCCCGGAAAGCCACTCCAGGGCCTTGATGAGCGCAGTGTATTCTGCCACGTTGTTTGTAGAGTCCTTCGAATACGGCTTGGCAGCTAGGCCGTATTCGCTGTGGATGATCTTGCCGTCATGCCTTATCAAGAAAGCATAGCATGCAATCCCGCCAGGATTGACCGGCTGGCAGAGGCCGTCGAAATAGACGTCTATCAAACGACTGAGCATTCCCAGGCTCTGTATATCAACTATTTCTACAATGAACTCCAATGTCAAGAAGAGCAATTGGCCTGAACCTTTTGCATACCTTGTCTAAGTTCGCTGGGTCTATCCTGTAGAAAGAAAAAACGTTGCTTCTAG
>JAKEIF010000179.1 GCA_022545875.1 Nitrososphaera sp. | reverse complement strand
GCGTCATAAACCTCTAAAAGAGATTGGAAATCATATTGGTTACTGAAGCCTAAATCCCCGCCCGTGTATGATACTAAATAGGCGCCTATCCCTTTCGCAAGAAATTTCCCGCCTTAGAGTAATGGCCCGTGAATACTAACGCAATGCCTGTTCCTAACAGCAAGATGTACGGAAAAGCCTGAAATTCCGGAATCACAGATGTACCAATGACTTCAATAGTTGTTGAGGTCTCATTTGTGATTGCGTATTCGAGTGATATTGTTGTACTGTCTTCTTCGAAATGGGAAGCGCGACTGCCAGGTACAAAGCTAGAGTTGTATTCCATCGGAATGCCGTCAGCAAGTACGGTATAGTTGCCCCCTAGAACACTATGGGGCAATTGCAGCCCCAAATATCTTGGATCTTCGCCAGAGCTTGTGGTAACGATTGAAAGCTTTTTCTCAGAGGTGTCTATTGTGATATCGCAACTATCAGCGTTTGTTGATACCCAGATTCCATAGTATTCTCTGATTGCATAAGTACTTGTATGGAAAAAACTGTAGTGCTCTGCAACCGATGACGATGCTAATATCGGTACGTCAGCCGGCGAATGGGTACCAACAAACTCTATCTCTTCAGTCCCTGAGACAATATCCAAGCGAAAAGTCACTGCTTCACAATCTGCATAAACTATTTCAGGCTCAGCAGAGATGGAGTCTGTGAATACTTCAACTGAATTGTAATAGGCATCAGATTCACTGGCTGAGAATAAATCCAACATTAGATTTCGTGGGAATACTATCTCAAAGCGCGCGTTATCCGAATTTTCCAAACTTATCGTGATTGTGCGCAGCGATTCATCAAATTTGATACGAGAAATGTTACCGCTGCTAATGCCGTATTCGATGGGATAGGTCTGCGTTCCCACCACGAGTTCAAAGTTTTCCGACAAGATTGGAGGTGCCTGCGCGAGAGTGGTATTAATGCCACTAGATGAGAACAAGCCTACGATAATCAAGAGTATAAATCGTGTCAAGATACAACTTTTCAGCTTATGTAACTAATGAAGTTTTTAGCGAACGTACCGACTGCATGCTAAGCTCTTAACAAATCATAATACTCGAACTACCGTTGATGCATCATGTTTTCGTGCGTAAATGGGGGCATTCTCTTTTTACTGATCCACAGTATATAAATAATAACAGCGGAAAGCAAACCTATGATCAAAATCGGGCTGATCGGCAAGACTAATACAGGCAAGACAACATTCTTCAATTCGGCCACGCTGTCTGCAGCCGAAATTTCAAATTATCCATTTACCACGAAACAGCCGAATGTCGGCAACGCACACGCAATCGCTCTTTGCGTCCATAAGGAATTCGATCTTCAAGATAATCCAAAGAACTCGCGTTGCATCGACGGCTGGCGCTTTGTCCCGATAGAGCTGGTCGATCTCCCAGGCCTAATCAAAGGCGCGTGGGAGGGCAAAGGGCTCGGCAACCAATTCCTGTCCATAGCCGCGCAGTCCGATGCACTCCTCCATGTGGTGGACGCGTCCGGTAGCATTGACGCCTCTGGAAAGATTGCCGAATCTGGCACAGGCGACCCTGTTGCAGATGTTGGCGACATCGAGGAGGAATTGGTAATGTGGTATCTGAAACTGTTCGAAGCAAACCGTGACAAGATATCTAGGGCGATTAGCGGTGCAGGCATGGAAGTTGTACACGCAATAACTGAAGTGTTTCGCGGCATAGGCGTAAAAGAAGAGCATGTCAAGCTGGCACTCGATCAGAACAAACTGACAGAAGTCAAGTTTGACGATTTCGGTCCGCAAGAAACAAAGGATTTCTGCTGGAGCCTTCGAGACATTTCAAAACCGACGCTTATCGTCGCAAACAAGGTAGACCTTCCGTCAGCGACAGAAAACTTTCGGCGCCTGCGCGAAGAATTCAAAGATATTATTGTAATTCCTGCTAGCGCTGACGCGGAACTCACGCTAAGGAGGGCAGAAACCCGGGGCGTCATACGATATATACCAGGAGACGAGCGTTTTGAAATAAACGAGCAGACCAGCCTAAACGACAAGCAAAAGTGGGCCCTTAATTTCATCCGAAAAGACATCCTTGGCGAGTACATGCGCACCGGCGTGCAGTTTGCAATAAACGTAGCAGTTTTCAAGCTTTTAAAGATGAACGCCGTCTATCCGGTGGCTAACGTGCAGACGTACTCCGACAAGCATGGAAATGTCCTGCCCGACGTCTACCTGATGAAATCGGGATCCACCGTCGAAGATCTCGCCCGCGAAATACACAGCGAGCTTGCAAAGGGGATGCTGTACGCAGTCGATGCAAGAGATGGTCTTCGCCTCCCGCTGAATTATCACCTAAAGGATCGGGACGTTCTCTCAATAGTGTCTGCCAGGACAAAGAAAAAGTGAGAAGATGAGTCAAAAAAATCCCCTGCAGAACGATATTGAAAGCATCTTGAGGAAGGATCCCTCGCGCATGTGGTCAAGGGAAGAAATCCTCAACCTTCTGGCTCCAAAGAAGAGGGACAGGGAAATAGAGCAGCTGCTCGCTGAGCTGGAAGTTTCAAGCTCCACAAGGGAAGAGCACAAATCAGATGTATATGCGACGTGCCGCGGAGGCACTGTCTACTACAAATGGAACAAAAGCAACTAGACTTTGCTTGGAAACACTGCAACGCTGCGAAGCGACTGGTAAACAGCCAGGTAAGCAATCCCTTTTTCAGTAGTTCTATAGGATACGTGCTTCCTTTCCTTATCGGCAAGCTCTAGAACCAGTTTCTTTTCAAGAAGCACGGCAAGGTATTGGCGAAGCTGGCCTGTCGTCACGTTGGCCTTTGTCAAAAGCTTTGTCTTTGTTATGCCACCGTTTGCAGACTCTAAAATAATTGCCATTATGTCCGGCCTGCTACGGTTCTTCACATGCTGAGAATCGGTCGCTCTGTATTTTTTGTAAGCGAATGGATATTCTAGACAATTAGGTTGATTTTCTTTGATCCGTACGCGGGTATATTAGCATCAATTCGATAATCATCTATTCGGATGAACAACAAAGGCCAGGACCTACCCCGGCTTCTTTCATTTTTCAGGTCAGCCGATAGAGGTTATGTGTCTGGCCAATCGCTTGCAGCGCAAGCTGGAGTATCAAGAAGTGCGGTTTGGAAGCAGATCCGAAAGCTGAGAGATTACGGTTATGGCATAGATTCGGTACGGGGTCTGGGGTACAGACTCGTGACAGAAACCCAAAATCCTGTTCCGTGGGAGCTGAAAAGGATATTGAAGACTTCCTTTGTAGGGAGTGATGTTGTCTATTTGCAGATTGCCGACTCCACCCAGAGCACCGCGCTGACGATTGCAAACAAGAATGAGGATGCAAATGGGATCGTTGTTATCGCTGACCGACAGAGTAGCGGAAGGGGCAGGCTAAAGCGGAAATGGATCTCCCCGTCTGGCGGCCTATGGTTTTCCGTGCTTCTCCGACCCCGCATACCAACCGCCTCGATAACACTTCTTCCGTTTGTGGCCGCCTTGGCAGTTAGGGAAGGAATCGCAAAATCCACAGGCCTAGACACACGTCTAAAGTGGCCAAATGACGTCATGATCTCGGGCAAGAAGGTTGGAGGAATACTTTTGGACGTTAGCGCCGAGGCAGAGGCTGTAAACTATGCCGTAATAGGTATAGGGGTAAACGTGAACGTCGATATGACAGAGATTAGATCAAGAATTCACGACACACAGGAGATCACTTCTCTAAAGAGCGAGCTCGGTCAGGAAGTTAGCAGGCTAGACCTGATCCGGCACATTCTGGAGAGTCTCGAAAACTTTTTGGATTT
>JAKEIF010000178.1 GCA_022545875.1 Nitrososphaera sp. | reverse complement strand
GTTCAGAGCTCTGTTGAGGAAGAATTAGCAAAGTTAAAGTCGGAGAAGGAACGTAAGAAGAGGCAGCGGTTGGAGCAAGAAGCTCAACAATGAAACGAAAAACAAACTCAAAAAATAGAAAGATGGCTGCGACCAAACTAAAGACCAAGAGAGCAGCAAAGAGCACGACTAGAAAGAAGGCGCCTTCCAGAAAGGCGGTAGGCAGTAAAAAAAGGCCAGCAACAAAGCCGAAAAGCGCGTCAGCTTCGTCTGTCAAAAAGGTTGTGCGCATAATGGGCCAAGGTCAGTTTACCGTCGATGGCAAGATCCTCAAAAAGCTGAACGACTTGGACAATTCCATAGTGGAGCTGGTGAGCCAAGAGCGCTCAGACGACGGAGAATTTAGGAGAAAGTTGGCGGAACTGTCAGAGATGGTTGTCAGGAACAGCAAGCCTCTGGACCCTAGAGAAATCATACAGTCGGACATTATCCTGCCGAGCGCCGACCTCTCAATTGATGAGGCAAAGCGGCTCTTCAAGGGCGAAGGCGTCATACCAGAGATCTGAGCGGAAGGTCCCACAGCGGGTACCAAAGGCTCATGTCGCGCTCAAAGGGGACTTCCTCGCCGACGGATGACATTATTTTCATTTCCTTTTCAGTATCCCGCGATTTGCCCCTGTTTGGAACAAATGGATAAAAGTTATTGCGCTTGAAATTGTAGATCAGGTACTGAAAGCTGCTGTCTCGCTCACTTTGAAACTCAAATACCGCCGCCAGCAGCTGGTCTGAAAAGCCCCTTTCCTCAACTATTCCGCTTGTGGCAGTCAGACCGGCTAGAAGGTCCTCTATCCTGCTCCCTTCAAGGATTATCCACAGGTACCCGTACTGGTCGGTCACGGCGCGAAATGTAAGGTCGAATTCGGGATGCAGGCTGGCCAGGAACCTCTTTAGGTCCTGCTCCATGTCGTGAAAGAGGGAGCCGCTTACCGCCTTGAAAGTGACTGCGCACCTCCCGCTGACCTTCAAGCCCAGATTTAGCTCAAGGCTGATGTGGGCCGAAGAAATAGAGAACAAGATGTCAGAGTCGCTCTTGGGCATGCGCTTGTTGTTGACACTGTTCCGGAGCCTTCGAAAAAAGCTCAGCTCATCGCAGCCTCCATTTCCATTAGCTTTTGTATCCTCGCCTGCACCGGGGGATGGGTAGAAAAGATGCTTGCAAATGTATCACCGGATAGAGCTGGGATGATAAAGAATGCGTTCATCCCCTCCACCTGCCTCAGGTCGCGCTGCGGAATCTTGCTCATTGTGCCGCTTATCTTGAGCAAGGCGTTTGCAAGTTTTGTCGGCTTGCCTGTCATCATCGCGCCGTCCCTGTCTGCAACAAATTCCCGGTATCGGGATATCGCCCGGATAATCAAGAAGCTGACAAACCAGGTGACGATGGCTGCGATCATCATAAGGACCATGGCCCCACCGCTGTCGCGGCTCCGGCCCCTGTGCATTCCACCGTAAAAGCTAAACTGCATCAGATACCATGCGACGGTTGAGAACAGGCTTGCAAGCGTCAGGACAAGCACATCCCTGTTCTTTATGTGAGCAAGCTCATGCGCAACGACTGCTTCCACCTCTTCAGTTTCGAGCTGGTCCATCAGGCCCGTCGTCACGGCGACGATCGAGCTCTTGGGAGTCTTGCCTGTCGCAAAGGCGTTTGGGATCCTTGAATTTACCACTGCTATTCGGGGTTTTGGCAGGCTGTTCCTTGCCACTATCCTTTCAACGATGTCGTGGAGCTCGGGGAACTGTTCCCTGCTCACAACGTGCGCGCCAGTACTCCACAGCACGATCTTGTCTGAAAAATACCATTGCGCAAATATCATGATCGATGCAATCACTGCTATCGCGATAAAGTTGATCCCGATGTAGACAAGGACAGTCAGAAATCCAAGGTATAGTATCGTAAGGACTGCAAAGCTGACAATTATCCTGGCAGTGAGGCCGGTGTCCCTCTTTTGCCATGCATGCTTTCTTGTTCCACTCACGTATAGAATAGCTCTGATTTGTTTTATAATCATTTAGCTCGGATGCCTTGTCTGATGTGTCCCGACTCTCAGACAAACACAACCATCTTCAGGCTTTGTGACGCATACCAGGGAGCTTCCGCAATGAAAGCGGTTGTCTAGTGCTGGCCGCGTTTCCGCAAGATCAAGAATGCAGCAGTTCCGATCGCTAGAGGAACTCCCATAATTACTGTTAGCGGTAATGGGTTAAAACTCATAATAGTTCCTGCTCTCAGTTGAAGTGGAGAGTAATTACTATTCAAGTATTCCAAATTTGCATCCACGAAATGATCAGAATCAGTAGGAATGCTGCCGCTACAGAGACGAGTATCTATTGCAAAAATCTTCTCTGTACCATACACAAGGTACTCACGACTCTCCTCAAAACGATAATAGCTACACGGATCATTGGCTTCTCCGGTATGTATTGTAACTGATTTTGCATCTACTCCTTTCCAAGATTTAGACACGTCAAATGTCACGTATGCCCCCTCCTCAAAGGGACGATTCTTGTCTATGGCTACGACTTCACCTACGAAAATGACATCCGATAATTCGTAATGTCTTTCAGGTTCCAGTCTAGTACAGGAACAAGCATATGCTTGATCGGATCAATATTCAAGAATATTGATTGCCAACAAAATGAGAAGAGCAATTATCAATCCTGATTGAACGGCGATCATTTGCTGTGGACAAAGCGCTCGAGCTTATCCATTGCCTTTTCTAGCATCTCCTCCGGCGGGAGATAAACGATCCTAAAGTGTCCCGCCCCATAGGTGGAGCCAAATCCGGAACCGTGCACTGTCAGGACACCCGTGTTATTTAGCAAGTCGACGACAAAATGCTGGTCGTCGCGCCACCGCGAGCCCAAATTTATCTCTGGAAACACATAGAACGCGCCCCGCGGGACTTTGCAGCGGATGCCCATGGTATTGAGCCTCTTGACGACATAGTCACGCCTTTCTCTCAGCTTGCCCACCATGCGCGGGATGTGGCTCTGCGGCCCTCTCAATGCCTGAACGGCCGCTATCTGGACTGGAAGGTTTGAAGCAATCCTGACTCGCGCAAGCTTTGGTATGTCCTGCCGGAGGCCGGCAAGTTTCTTTGACCTGCTGTTCATGCATATGTAGCCGCAGCGCCACCCCGTCATGAGGTACGCCTTTGAAAAGCCGTTGAGTAGAATAACGGGCGCGTCTTTGGCCACCTTGCCGATTCCTGTAAATGCAGAGTCAAAAACGATCTTGTCATAAATTTCGTCGCAGATAAAATAAAGGTCGTGCTCTGTCGCAATGTCGATCAGCTGCCTCAAGCTCTTTCTGTCAAAGACCTCGCCGGTCGGGTTGTTTGGGCTAATTACGCACATTGCGCGTGTGCGAGGTGTTATCTTTGACCTTAGATCTTCAAGATCAGGCCGGCCGTCTGCATGTAGCTTGAATTCGACGGGCTTGCCGCCATAGAATTTCGCATAAGATGCATAAGGTGGGTAATATGGGCCCGGCATCAGCACCTCGGTGTTTGGGTCTACGATTGAGGCCATGACCATGTCAAGGCCCTCTGAAACTCCGTTGGTTACAATTACGTCCTCTTCGGTTACGTCCAGTCCCTTTTCCGATTCCTTTTCCACAATCGCCTCTCTCAACTCCGGAAGGCCCTCAGAGTCAGTGTAATAGTTCTCGTCACGCATGACAGCATCGACAAGTGCTTTCTTTATGTGATCCGGCGTCTTAAAGTCAAACTTGACAGGGTCGCCTATGTTAAGGTAGATAATCTCCTTGCCAGTCGACTTGTACTTGCGCGCGTACGCTGCAATGTCGCGGATAGCGTACTCGACACCATGAGTCCTGTCTGAGACCTTCAAGCGGACACATACTTCAAATTATTACCAAGATAAATTGTTATGTTCTAGAGTCTTCCATGAAAACATGAGGATAGACTTAAAACCTGTGAGGGCAGTTGCTTCATACAAATGGGTGCCAGCTATGATGAGGTAATGAAACTCGCCCTTGAGAGGGGATTCTATTTTCCAAGTTGTGAAATTTATGCCGATGCTCCAGCCGGCTTTTGGGAATATGGCCCGACCGGCGTAACCATGAAAAACAAGTTCATTGAGCTTTGGCGACGCGAGCTCGTACGGCGCGACGGCATGATGGAGATTGACGGATGCCAGGTTATGAGCAAGAGCGTCTTTGTTGCCTCTGGGCACATTGGCAACTTCACCGACCCGATAGTAAAATGCACAAAGTGTGGCTCCACTTTTCGCGCAGACAGGTTCATCACTGAAAAAACCGGTGAAAACGTTCCGGAGAGGCTGTCAAATGACGAAATAAACGCGATAATTGCCAAGCACAACCTCCGCTGCCCAAACTGCAAGGGAGAGTTTGGCAGTGTCAGCAGGTTTAACAGGATGTTCAAAGTGGGGATAGGACCAGCAGCCGAAGAAGCATACCTGCGGCCCGAGACATGCCAGACGATATTTGTTGACTTTGCCCGGGTCTTCAAGACT
>JAKEIF010000177.1 GCA_022545875.1 Nitrososphaera sp. | reverse complement strand
GGGTTGGGAAAACCAGCCTCGTCAACGCAATGCAGTACGACCTGCTGCAACAGAAAACACACAAGATTTTGCCATCCTATCAAAAAATAGAACTCATGAAAGAAAACATGGAGCCCAAGAACTTTATCCTCTCGAGTTTTTCCAACATGATATTTAGTCTAGAGAAGCTGACTGATGCAGACTCTGCCAAACAGTCAGGGATACTGAAGGATGCGAAACTCCTTGTTTCCCAGACCATTCAGCATGGCTTCGGAGGCAACCTGCAGGCATTTGGGTTTGGTGGAGGAATCTCAAGAAGCACATCAGCCACGCAGCCCCCCGTGGTGACGCTGCCTACGATACTAAATACGATGGACAGATGGATCCAGCATGTGTCAAGGAATACCCAGTACGATGGCCCGGTGGTAATTCCGGTGAACAACATGGACATTCTAGAGGACGAAGATATCCTGTCATTTCTGAATTCAATGAGAGATACAATGATTGACCGTTCCAACGCTGTCTGGGTGCTGATTGGAAGGAAGGGCCTCTTTTCGATGCTAGAGAGTGAAGCGAGGCGAGTCAGCGAGATCATAACTGGGCAACCGGTCATACTCGAGCCCCTTTCTCTGCAAGATGTATACAATGCGATTGATGTACGAATTCGGCTTTTTAGCCAAGACAAGAAAAAGGTGCAGGACAAACCTGTCTCCGATGAGATAGTCGAGATTCTCTATGAGGCATCACAAGGAGAGATAAGGTACATCTTTAAACGAATAACAGACATCATACTCAGATTCAGAGGACAGTTTCCTTCTGTTTCGAAAATACCACTTGACATTGCGCAATCAATGATTGTTGATTTCGCGAGAGCTCACCTAAGCGCGCTTCATTTGTCGGAGAACGAATTGACGATGTTGAAGCGCATAGTGAAACTTGGATCAATTAGAAACAAGGATTATCGGAAATTGGGATTGCGATCTCCCCAGGCACTCAACAATTACCTGGCCGCACTCTTTAGGCAGAACCTGCTAATCAAGGAATACGGTGAGGGCAGGGCAGTCTATTATAGGCCGACAGCTGATACGCGATTTGCTCTCGCAGAAGCGCCAAATTAGAATTTAAGAGGCATTATTGCAAATTGGAAGTAATAGCTCATCTCATTTTTGATTGGCGTTCTGAGGATATTGGCAGACGACGTCCGATAAAAAATCGTTGAAAGAATCAGTGGAGCTGAAGAATACCGATGCCTAACGATTTCTAATCTTGAAAAAGGCTATAACCTGCTTTTGACCATTATTGCATAGACACTTGGTCAGAATTGACGAAGACGTACTTAGGATGATAATCAAGTCCAAAGACATTGTGCTTGTCGCAAGCGTCAGCCCAAAGGGGATACCAAACATCTCTCCGCGCTATGTCCTTGGAATTCTCGATAACGAAAAGCTTCTCTTTGCTGATGCCTATGAGAACAAGACCTTCCACAACATTGGCGCCTGGCCCAAGGTTTCTGTCGCTATCTTTGACAAGGACGCAGAAAGCGGCGGCTACCAGCTAAAGGGCGACGTTGTGGAAGTGACAGAGCCGCCAATGATATCACGCGCCGAAGCCAAGCTCAAAGAGTTTGGCATAAACCTAAAGCCGAAAAAAGTATGGACGCTCGATGTCAAGGAAGTGTATTCGCTAGAGCCCAGCGAAAAGTCAAGGTACGCCATTTCGTCGTACTATAGCTGAATGAAAAAAGGTAGAGGCCCTTATTGCGCCTTTGCCTGCTCTTTCACTCTTCCGTAGGACTGCATTGCCAGCCCGCTGAAAATCAGAGTCGCAGCCATTGCGGCCGAGACAATTACCTGCGGTGGCGGCAGGCTGAACACAAATCCTACTACAAACGATATCGCGGCCCCTACAGAGCTGTATGGTATCCATCTCGTCACGGCCAAGCGTGCCCTATCGACCATTTGTATTCAAGACATTTAGCGCGGAATAGGTACTTAATCATAGCTATGCAGGTGCAAACCGCCCGCGGAGCCAGGGGTGTGAAGTGCCGAGCTGTCAACGACTGAACCCCGCAAATACATCGTAAATCTGTGGACCAAAGCCTGCTAGCATCTTCCGTAGTTCTTCGCTTGGGTTTCCATAAACATCAAACCTACTTATCCTGGAGACACTGAAAATCTTTGGAAGTATTGTTTGCGATGCAATGCCTGCGTTGTGAGCTAGTGCCGCTTCAGAGTTTGCGTATGTTTCGCGCACAATACACTTTGTTTCATCTCTGTCAAGATAAAACTGGTAATCAATTGTATCTGGCTCGTTTGCTTCCACCACACTGCTCATATCCTGCACCAGTTTCTTGAATTCGTCCAATTTGCCTTCGTTAATGGCGAATTCTGCTCTAAATTGTATCTGGTCGTGCTTCATGGTGCCACCTTCTCGGCCAAATGAAATAAGTATATCACATTCCGATCTGGGGTCCTCCAGTCTGCAACTTATGCCGGTCCGGGTAACCAGGGAGAGCATTTGCGAGTAAAACACGACAGAGGGATAATTTCCTTCTGGCAAATGGAAAACTCTCAAATTTAATCTAGTCAGCTGAAATTTCGCAGACTGCTGAAAGTAGATGGTCCCGATTCTATTAGGATGCAAGGGCCGCGGGCTTTGCTGTGCTGCCGGCAAATGGATTTGGGAGGCAACTGCGACATAGAACATTGTACTTGTCTAAAACACCGTGAATATTAAAACGCCATGCCGCTTTGAGATTGCAAATATGACGTGGAGCCTTTCTGGCAAAATGGTAGAGAGCTGTACGTGCAACATGCTATGTCCGTGCTGGTTTGGCGTAAAAGAGCTGATGGTTATGGACAAGGGCTATTGTGCAGGGCCAATCCTATTCCGAGTGCAAAGCGGAACCTCAAATGGCGCCGACCTCAAGGGAAGGGATGTCGTTTTAGGATTTGACTTTCCCGGCCCTACTGTGCTTGACGGCAATGCCACCTCCAGGCTTTACATAGACGATAAAGCCGATCCCAGGCAGCATGAGCTACTCGAAGAAATCTTCCAAGGCAAAAAGGGAGGGCCGATGGCAATGATAGCCCAGCTGTCAAGTAAATGGCTGCCCACGCAAAAGACGCAAATTGCCGTAAGCGACGACGGCAACAATCTTACAGCGACAATAGGCAACTTTGGGCAAATCAGGTCTAGGCAGCTAAAGAATGAAAAGGGCCGCTCAATGATTGTGCAAGGCGCTGGATTAGCATCTGCCTTTCAGATGGAAGACGAGACCTTCACCTTGGCTCCCAGCGGTACAGAGTGGTCAGACATGGAGATGCCGCATCCGCAAATCACGACAAAGTCAGGAGCCGTCGCAAAATTTAGCTGGAAGGGTTAGCATACGATCACTTGTATTGGCGGCAGGCTAAACATGAATCCTACTACATAGCCACAATCGCGTACTGGAATCAGAGATGCCGTGGTGAAAAAGTGATGGCCAAAAAGCACAGTGTAAGATATTATGTTTGGTAACATGTTT
>JAKEIF010000176.1 GCA_022545875.1 Nitrososphaera sp. | reverse complement strand
CTAGCCCCATTATCAATGGAGCTTGAAAAAACCAAGCCTATCCTAAAGGGAGAGACTGTATTTCGTTGTATAGATGCTACATACAGACCATTCTGGAAGGCTTCAATTGAATAATCAAATATCGGGATCCCTCCAGAAGCCCCTCCCGTCGTTGCAACTGTCCTTACTGTTCCAAAATCGGTACCCCCGTTGTTGCTCGCCCTTACTTTTAGAGCAGTAGAAGGATTCGTCGTAACATCTTTCCAAGCTACATACACATTATTCCCATGGACAGCCACTTGCGGAAATTTGGAGCCAAGTGTATTCGAACTTAAATTTTTTGGAGGCTCGAAGCTTTCTCCGCCGTCTATACTTCTTGAGTAGAAGACATCTTCACTATCAAAATTCCCTTCCATCCAAACTATGTGAACAACATTTCCTGAAATTGCCATGTCGGCTCTTACAGAGTTTGCAGCATTACAACTCACATTGACAGTGTTGTTAGCCTCGTCAATGCAGGGGTTAGTCTGTGCACTTGCTGTTTCTGGTACATTAAACAAAAGGGGTAGAAATGAACCAACAAGTAAACTTGCAAACGCTAAAACCTCGAGAGTCGACCGAGCCTTGAGATTGGGCATATATAGAATTATCATATGGGCATCGACTATGATATTTATCTTTTGTGAAATAACCATACTTTCTACAATGATTTACAATGATCGTCCCCTAGTTCAGAAATTGATTTATTCTGGCCCAATTGCCCCTCATTACAATACAATTGAAACGCCAAGGGAGTAAAGTGCCTAGAAAAAAGGATGGCGAGGGTTCAGGATTCAATACTCCTAGCAAAGAAAATCCTAGCAAAACTACTGTATCTCTAGCCCTCGATGCGGGTGTGGTCAAAGAAATACAAAAACAAGCAAAGGAATATGATGTGAGTTTTAACGCTAGAGTTAACGCGATATTAACGAAATATGTCATGTTCTTTGCCGTGATCGAGCAAGATCATGCAGCTGTTATCCCACGCAAGCTGCATCAATTCTTCGTTGATGAAATTGATGAGGCAAAATATACAGTTGAGCTGAAGAAAATAGGGACAGATATAATCGATGCCATGTTTGTCCGGACTGGTCTGGCAAACACGCTAGACAATCTCATTGATTTTACGTTTAAAGGGATTTGCGTTAATGGGGGATCAATTACAAGCGTAAAAAGATATGTTGACGAAGCTGACGGAAAAACCTGTCTGTACTTCACACATGATTATGGTACAAAATGGTCACGGATCCTCAGTGCTGCTTTTCAAAATCATATTGAGACGGTATTGCATTGTCATACAACATCAACTCTGTTTCCGGAAGGATTCGAAGTGAAGATTCTTGAAGAAGGGTTGAGTTAGCCATATTGAAAAAGAGGACTAGTTCAAGATCGCACAAAAAAGCAACAAGCCCTAGAAATCTGATTCCCCCGGAGTTGGGGTCGGAGGATGAACACAAGAAAGTGACAGTGTCACTGGTCCTAGCCTCTGTAGATGCCACATAACGGCGCACTTCCCCAAACTTCAGCAAATAGGAACGAATCCCTTCCCCACCTTTCCTCCACAAAGCCAGCAAATGGATACCGTTCCGAAGAAGCGAGATAAACGACGCGGCACGACATCGTGCCAAATCGTCTGTAGCTTCCTACTACTCTATAGCGGTTATAATCCGCTCAAGGTAGCTTTTGTACAAACTTGACGGAAGAGTACAGTATTCCCTGCCCCAATTGCGGCAAGCCTATCCGTACTGAAAAGTTCTGCCCTGGCTGCGGCACCGCAAATCCGATAAACTACATTGACGAATCCGTGAAGGTTTCGAGGACAAGGGCCGTACGCAGGCAGGAAAAGAGCCGGGGCTTCTCGAGAGTCATGGTAATGGGCATTGGAGTCGCGGTGGCAGTGCTTGTTGGGACCTTTCTTGGGAACAACTATGCCTTAAACAGCATGCAGTTTAGGGTAAACGACGTTTCCGAATTTGACATCGCTTCAATGAGTTCCACGATAAAGCTCGATGCGTGCAACCCTACGGTATTCCCTGCGGGATTTGACAGGTTCAGCGCCGTGATAAAATACAGGCAGGCCGAGTTTGCACGGGTAACCGTTGACGGTGACCTAGTAATGCCCTATCAGGCCGCAACATTTGATGGAGAGATGTCCCTGAGCGCTGATATCATAAGCGGACTAGTCCTCGCGCTCGGAGAGCCCGGAAACAGTCCCTATAACGAAAATGACATGACGGTAGCAATGACGATGGATGCCAAAATCTTGGGAATAGTCCCATACTCTCAATCGGATGAATTTAGCTTCTCGGAATTCCAGCAGGTTGCCGGCGCAGATCAGTCGGCCCAGTACAGCTGCGACTAAAGATTCAACTAAGGCATAACCCTCAATCCCACTATGCGGAGCTTTAGGCACTCTTTTCTTGTTGAAGCTGAAATATCCAAGGTCTGGGACTTTTATACTGACATAAAGCACCTGGAGGTGATTACTCCGCCAGAGCTTGACCTGCGCGTCCTAAATTCTACAGGACCGGCGCTGGCTGAGGGGTCAGAAGTCTGGATAACTGGCAAGCTGGTGACCCGCAGCAACTGGCATTCAAAGATAACATCCATGAAGCCGTATGAGTACGTGGACGAAATGATCACAGGGAGGTTCAAAGTATGGAGGCATGCTCACAAGTTCAGAGCGGCCGGTGACAAAAGAACAGAAGTCATTGATGAAATTGACTTTGAGCTCCACTATGGGTTCATTGGAAAAATGTTGGAAGGTTACGTCTTGAAGCGACTAGAAAAAACCTTTGCTCACCGGAAAATGGCAACCAAGAAAAAGTTTGAGAAGACTAGATAACCTTTACCGCCTTTGCAAGCTCCCGTGCGGATTTTATGTCGAGCTTGATCTTGCTAAGCACTGTGTAACGGTCAGGCCTAAGGGATTGTGCCGTTACTAACGCCTTGACTACGTGTTCATCTGAAAGACCGATTTGCTTTGCAGTAGTCGGCGCTCCAACATCTACCAACGTTTCCTTAATTTTCTCCCAGTCGAGACCATGGAGCTTTGCCATCATTATGGTGCCTATGCCCACTCTTTCGCCATGGAGACCAAAATCCGGCCCGGCGACGTACTCGATTGCATGGCTGAACAGATGTTCCGAGCCAGAACACGGCCTGCTGCTTCCTGCGATACATGCAGCTACCCCTGCGCTAATAAGTGCCTCCACAATCGTCCGTATTCCAAACTGGTTTGCTTTGCCTAGTCTTTTGGACTCTGCGAGGATTATTCTGGCGCTCATATATGCCAGGTTGGCGGCATAGCTGCCAAAATATTCGCCCCTGTCTTCTTTGGCTAGTTCCCAGTCTTTTACGGCTGTTATTTTTCCTACGAGATCCCCGCAGCCACCTGCCAGCAAACGTGGCGGCGCATTTGACATCAGGAGCGTATCGGCAAGGACTCCAATGGGCGTATTTGCCTTCACGGAATGTGGCTTGTCAGTACCACGTATTGAAACGAATGGGCTTGATATTCCGTCGTGCGAGGCCGATGTTGGAACGCTCAGAAATGGCTTGTCTATTTTAAAGGCAGTCATTTTTGCAATGTCTACAGATCTGCCCCCTCCGAACCCAAGAACAAAATCTGGCAGGTCCTTTTCTTCCAATTTTTCCTGCAGCTTGCCCACGGTTTCCATGGATGCATTGTCCCCTATGTGCCATGAAAAAGCGAGCGACTCCTTCTTCAATGCCTGAGCGCAATCCTTGCCAGCCCTTGCCTTTACCTTCTTGCCGCTGATAATGGCAACCGTTGGCGAATCTGTCCCAAGTGACCGGATAATTGAGCCAAGCTCAGAGATTACGGATTCTCCAATGAGGATCTTCCTAGGCAGTTCCATCAAGTGCTTGGGGGAAGAATCCAATAGAAAAATGACCTGTGCAGGAACTAATTAATCTTGCACAACTTCTCAAAGGGCTATTCCGTCGTCTGAGAATCTTGCTGTGGTTGCTCTGCCGGCATTTCTGACCCGCTGTTGACGACCTCTGCAGTAGCATATCCTCGGCCGACTTTGGTGATCTTTACCTTGACTGCATCGCCAACCTTTGTGCCTACAACGAATATCACCAGCCCCTGGACTCTTGCAACGCCGCTGTCTCCTCTCTTGCTCAGTGATTCAATCTTTACATCGTACTCTTCGCCAACGCGCACTGGCGATGGCTTGAATGGCCTTGGCCCACCAAACCTTGGACGATCAAAGCTTCTTCCGCCGCCCCCTCCAAAACCTGAGCTATCTTCCAAATTCGGTTCGCTTACTATTATAAAACCTGGTCAGTATTTCAACTTTGATGTCCTTTCAGCATCTTTAAGCCAAATATTTAATATGGGTGCCGGCTAGAGGAGAAACTGACAACCATTCCTCTTGCCATCTGGATTTGAAGTTGGCTGTCTAAGGGTCACATTAATGCAACGTAAATCACATCAAAGTCCAGAATCTGCAAGCCAAAACATCATGGCAGTCATACTGCAAAGTCTTCCACAGGAGGCTGCATTGACCAAGATTGAATACGAAGGGCCCCGCATCGCACTCTACTCGAGAAATCCCACCTATCTGATGCAAAACAGCCAGTTGGTCTCGAACATGGTCAATACCATCAAGAAGCGAATTGTCATTCGTACTGACGAGGGAATACGCAAGCCGCAGCCAGAGTCGACCAAGATAATTGAAGATGCGATACCAAAAGAAGTCGGGGTTTCAGGCACCTTCTTTGACCCGGTACTGGGAGAGGCTGTTGTCTTTGTGAAAAAGCCCTGGATGCTAGCACAAGTCGGTGAAGAATTCGACAATTTGGAACTCGCAGAGAAGACTGGTTGGAAGGTTAGAGTACGAAAAGCGCCGCAGGATCTATCCACTATTTCGGCCATGTACCGCGTTCTATCGGAAACGGCTTCAGACCGGACTAGGTTCTTCCGTGAAGTAGGCGACAAAATCTTTCGTGACCCGTTGATCGAGTCCGCCGAGGCCAGCCTTTTTACATTGGGAGGCTTTGCAGAAGTCGGCAGGTCGTGCATGATGCTTTCCACTCCTGAGAGCAGGGTGCTTCTCGACTGCGGCATAAACCCTTCTGCCAAGGACTCTCTTGCCGCATTGCCTCGATTTGACGTAGCAGGGGTTAGCACGGAGGAAATTGACGCAGTGGTCTTGACACACGCGCATATGGATCATACTGGATTTCTCCCTGCTCTCTTCAAGTATGGCTACCGGGGACCTGTGTATTGCACCGAACCGACTTTGTTGCTGATGAGCTTGCTACAGCGTGATTATGTAGCCAGAGCCGGATCTGCGTCGCTCTATTCCGAGAGGGATATCGATAATGCGCTCATGCACACAATAACTCTGACAAGTGGCATCGTTACAGACATCTCTCCTGATGTCAAACTGGTTCTCTACAACGCTGGACATATCTTGGGATCCACGTCGGTCCATCTTCACATCGGAAACGGCGATCACAATCTGGTCTATACCGGAGATTTCAAATTCGGCAGGACGCTATCGCTCGAAAATGCATCATGGAATTTTCCCCGGGTGGAAACCATGATAATTGAGAGCACCTACGGCGGCAAAGAGGACATACTCCAAAGGCCTGAAGAAGCCGAGGCTTCATTGGCGGAAATAATCAGCAGCGCAATTTCTTCAGGCGGGCACGTGCTTTTGCCGGTGCCCGCGGTAGGCATATCACAGGAGATCATTCTTGTTATTGACAGGTTCATAAAGCAGGGCAGGATTCCCACTCAGGCTAAAGTGCTCGTGGAGAAAAAAGTGTCCGAGGCCACGAGCATCCATGAAGCGTACCCTGAATTCCTTTCTCGGCCACTTCGTGAACAGGTACTAAGCTCCGAAGGGACTCCTTTCGGATCCTCTGACAGATTCAAGACAGTCGATTCAATCACACTTGACAGCGAGCCTTCGATAATTCTGGCGCCGTCTTCCATGCTACTAGGGGGACCTTCCATAAAGTACTTGGAGCAAATAGCGGGTAATCCAAACAGCCGATTGGTGATGGTGTCATACCAGGCTCTTGAAACTCCAGGCAGGGCGATCCAGGAGGGGTCGAAAAAGCTGACGATAAACGGCAGAGAGGTTGAGCTCCTTTGCAAAGTCGACCGGCTGGATGGCTTTGCGAGCCACAGCAATTACGAGCAGCTAATGCAATACTTGTTCAGGCTCAGGCCAAAGCTCAGGCGCGTACTTGTTAATCATGGAGAGCGCGCAAAGGCGCAGAATTTGGCGAGCTCGATAAACAAGATGCATAAAATTCAGACACAGCATCCTCTGGTTCAGGAAGCTATCAAGTTACTTTAGGTCGTACGCACCGCGCCATATCTTGACGCCTGGAGGAGTAATTACGATGCGCTCCTCGCCCAGCCTTGCTATATCCCCGCCGGTTGATTGGGAATATGAGTAAAGTTCCTCCACAACTTTCCGCAATTCTTCAACGTCCTTCTGGGCAAGGGGAGTGACTCTGAGAATCAGGATCATGTGCTTCTTTATGTCCTCCTTTATTGCCGAAATATCGGTAACGTCCCTTAGGGTGAGTGCCTTCAAATAAACTGGCGTCTTTTGAGTCTGCATCTAGATGAATTGCATTTGACCTTCTCGTGCGTGGTCAATAGTCATGGTGGTCAAATCTCATTCACTCAATAGTTGATTTTAGCTTGACTACCGGAATGACGAGCAAAATGCCACAAAACGGCACTTTTGAACCGTTTTTAGATGCGGAGGCTATCGGCTGCCGAGTTTTCCGCAGGTAGAATAGAGATTTCCTTTTGTTGTCCTGCAATCGTGAATTTTACGACTGATTCATTTTCTCGCGGGCTGTCTGAATACCGGAGAGTTATAGCTGCCGCTTTTGAAATTAGCTCACTACTTATCTTGTTTGACCGCAGGATGCAAGTCGGTCCGACATGGTCACGGGCTTCCATCACTGCGTCGTTCTCTGTCGCAAGGGCCTTTATCATTTCGTTTTCGTCATGGTTCCTGCCTACGACTAGCTTGGTATCCTTGTCCAGCCTGAAATGCCTGCCTACCTTTAACAGGTCCACGTCATTGAGGCTTGGAAGTCCGGCGGAACTATTCATCAGATCCCTTATTCGAAGTGAAAACGCTGGGTCTGTTAGCAAACATCCTCCTGCGGCATTTGGAGGCTCGGCAACGCCAAAATGCTTTGCCATTGCAAGCTGACCTTTCCTTGACCTTCCCTTGATTTCGCCCATGGAATCTCGATTCACGAGGCCCACCTTCTCAGCGTCTGTTGGTGGAAGGTGCTTTGCAGAAAGTGGACGCAGCACTTTGCCTTCGAGCCCCGCTTCATCTTCTATTATGTGGAGCGCACG
>JAKEIF010000175.1 GCA_022545875.1 Nitrososphaera sp. | reverse complement strand
CTTCAAAATAGATTATCTTGTTGCCAACCCTTTCATAGCAGGCATAGAATTCTGAAAGCAAGTCTTCATTCATTCTAATAGAGGTTGCCCATCCATGCGAAAATTACTTCTTTTCATGACAGCCGCATTGGCATCTCGCAAGGTTGACATCAAACGAGCAGTCATGGTTTGGGCCGCAGACATCATTCATTGGCCATTCACCCGGGCAGTCCCCATGGCGCTCCCGTTTGCAAAAGAACGTCAGCATGCATTCATCATATGCCATAAAGACGATTTAACGTTTTGTATCAAAGCTGAATATTGAACAGTTGCGGGGCGTAGATCGAGCCGTCCCTTACGCGCTTTACTCGGGCAACCGATAGATAATGTGGCCAAACCGTTACCATTATGGCCCCCTCAGGGACACCCTCAGGCACATCGATGACTGTCACGTCATCAGTTTTTACGCCATATTCTGCCAATTTTTCTTTGGCGAGTTCAACGTGTTCCACAGGCATCCCGCTGTTGTAGACATAGACCTTGCCGGTGTACTCTATCTTCTCTGCCGCCATCTAGTAGCTGTTAGAATTGTCTGGCAAAAAAATGTATCTGGCTCAGTCAGAGCCTGCGTCGCCGAATATCAACTTCATTTCGTCAAACGTAAGCTTCTCTCCGCTCGACATCTTTTTGAGAGCCGCTTCTTTCAAAGTGTTCCAGCGGTCCTGGTATTCCTTGTCCCTTTTCACTCTTTCTTGCATTGCTTCCTGCCGCGCCGCTCTCCTGTCGTCGGTCTCCCGTTGTCTCTTGTGACGGCTTTCAGCGGCCTGCATTCTCGATTTCTTGAACGCGATGGCATTGAGCTGAGTGTCTATCATTTCGAGTTTGGCTCCGGCCTCCCTGACGATATGGATGACCTTACGCCTTTCTTCATAGAGACTTTCACGGGTGTTAATCAGGTTATCCAGACTTTCCTTCAGTCGGCCGATATTGCTACCGTAATCTTCCTTCAGTCTGAAAAGCCTGTTCACGTTGTCTTTTAAATGATCGTAATTGCTAGACATGGTGCGGTACTGATCCTCCTTCTTGTGCATTACCTTCAGAGTGTGTAGCTTTGTCGCTATTTCCTTTGTTCTGGCGACAAGTTTCCTCTCTTCGTCCTTTGAAAGCTTTTTCGTCTGGATATCCCGCTCAATCTGCTCCAGAGTCCTCTGAAGATTGTGCATATCGCTTCGCTCCTTGCGCGATTTGGCAGCTGCCGCACCTACCTTATCGTCGAGGTTCTTCATCTGGTTCTTTGTATCGATGAGGCTGTTCCTCAATTCCACGAATTTTGGATATTCGACGTCCTTTTCCTCATTGACCTGCTTTAGCTTTGCACGGATTTCGTCAAGCTTTGTCCTTTCTGAGTCTATTTGCTTCTTTACATCCTCCAAGTTGTTGTTTATCTCGTCAATCTTCTTCTCGCCTTCCTTCTGCTCCTCAAGAACCGATTTCTTGAATTCCTGAAGGGTCTTGAGATTCGGATCAGAATCAGAGGTCCCCGGATTGGTTGTTGTAGCTGTCAAAGATGCACTGCCACCATTGTCACTGTCTCGTACCACGTTACTTACGAGCTGTTGTAGCATCAAAAATATATTTTTTGTCATTGTATGTGCCCCTAAACCTCAAAAATTGACCTGATTAGCACGTCAGGAGGTCAGCGAATATACAACAATTGCAATCCAGACGTACATGTTTATAAGACTAAACTTCGTACTTAGCCCTAAGGATGGATGATTTTGAAAAGGATTTTCCAGATTTCGACTGGAAAAACACCCCAGCGTACAAGCATCCAGGTGGCAAGGACTGCCCATGCCCAAAGCACGAATACATAAGGGAGCAGATTAAAGTCGCTAAAACTGTCAGCGAAAACAACAAGGACGTCTCTCCGGAATACAGGCAAAAGGCACAAGTGACTCTGAAATTCTGTCCGGATCACTATAACGTCTACTTTAACGAAGTCGTACCTTCAATGCCTTTCAAGTATCGCTTTATGACGAAGATCGCCTTGAAAATGGGGGCAATAACAGTCCAAAAGCTAACGTACATGCAGTCTGACCAGTGCTTCTACTGCAAGTTTGGCTCTGGTGGCTTTGACAAGAGGGCTGAACTTCCGCCCATCTAGTGCTCAAGCACAGGCCTTGAATCCAGAATCATGTTCTGGAACGTGATAG
>JAKEIF010000174.1 GCA_022545875.1 Nitrososphaera sp. | reverse complement strand
TGCTAGTAGACGGCGCCCAATCCGTCCCCCACATGAAAGTCGACGTGCAAGAGATGGACTGCGACTTTATGGCCTTTTCTGCGCACAAGATGCTAGGTCCAACAGGCGTAGGCATCCTGTATGTCAAGAGGGAACTGCTCGAAAAAATGCCCCCGTTCATGGGCGGTGGAGACATGATAAAGGAGGTCCACAAGTATGAAACGAGGTACAACGATCTCCCGTACAAGTTTGAAGGAGGCACGCCCAATATCGCGGATGTTATTGGCTTTGCCGCCGCAATCGACTATCTGGACGACCTAGGTATGGATAAAGTAAGAGAGCACGAGATCGATCTGACAAAATACGCGCTGGATGCGATATCAGGTGTCAAGGGGATCACGCTGTATGGACCTCCAGACCCGAACCAGCGCGGAGGCGTGGTCTCTTTTAACATTGGCGACATACATCCCCATGACCTTGCCACGATAATGAACGATCACGGAGTAGCCATCAGGTCTGGCCACCACTGTGCGCAGGTTCTGATGGAGCGTCTTGATGTGGCAGCCACGTCGCGGGCAAGTTTTTATATCTACAACACAAAGGAAGAGATCGACACATTTATTGGAGCACTTCATGAAGCAAGGAGGCTGTTCAAGATTTGAGTGATGACATATACCGGGAAATCATTTTGGATCACTACCGAAACCCTCGTAACAAAGGCAAGCTACCTGACGCTGACGTCAGCATTCACGACAGTAACCCATTGTGCGGCGACGAGATCGACATGCATCTTAAAGTAGATGGTGACAAGATCCGAGACGTCAAGTTTGAGGGGAGGGGCTGCGCCATAAGCCAGGCAAGCGCTTCTATGCTGACTGAAATGGTGATGGGCAAGCCTCTAACATCGATCAAGGACCTCTCCAAGAATGATATTCTAGAAAATATCGGCCTCACATCGCTTGGTCCTGCAAGAATCAAGTGTGCACTCCTTTCACTCAAGGTGTTAAAGCTGGGCATGGTGAAGTATTATGTAGACAGGGATCCTGACTCTGCAAAAAAGTTGCAAGACGACTCTAAGGTCCTCTAGATGTCAACTACAACCAAGGTAAGCAGGCAGGATATCAGAAAGATAATCTTTGACAACTACAACGATACCGACGTCAGATTTTCAAATGACGAGATTTTGGCGCACCTCGTCGAGGAAGAGAGATACCGCGCGATGGAGCTCGATGTCCTGGACTTTGAGGATGTCCTTCTGGAGATGGAAGCCTCAGGGATGCTGAGGCCTATTGCCCAGAATTTCAATACGCGCTATTACCGGCTATGGGGCCAAGTCGAGCAGACAAGCTGTAAGGCTTGCGGCAAGACGACCTATTTTGTCCCTTCCGAGGAAGGCAAGACCTGCCCTCACTGTTATGCAACGCTATAGGCAAAACAGTTAAACGCCATCAGACGCGCTCTCTGATATTGGCAGCCTTGGGCAGACCGCCATGGATGATAAGGACGCGGTCCATCTACTTTGTCGGCCTAGTCGGAGCCTTTGTGGCGTTTACGGCACTTGTTGCTTCGGGCGCTACTTTTGCGATGGATGATGCTGCTAGCAGGTATTTCACGACCTTGCATGGAAATGCCTCGATTGATGCCTCAATGGTAATACTGACTAGCCTTGGAGATGTAACCACGCTTTTTATTTTCGGCATCATCATCACAATCATTAGGCGTACGCGCAAGGTAGGCATGGTTTTTCTGATTGCGCTTGTTGTCCTGGTGGTGCTTGTTATGTACATCAAGCCGCTAATCGGCAGGGAAATTCCATCTTATGGGTTTACACCTGCAGCGGGATTCCTTACAGACTTTACTCTTGAAAGAGACAGCCTTGCGCCTATTGCCGCCGGGCTTTCCTACCCTTCAGGCCATGCATCGAGGGCCGCGGCGCTTGCGTTTATCGTAGGCTTTGCAGTGTACAACAAATCAAAGGTGGCTGGCTATGCTATGTGGTCCTTCCCTGTGATAATCGGGATCACGCGGCTTTACGTCATGCAGCACTATCCGACCGACATCATTGGAGGGATTATTTTTGGGAGCATTGTATCGATAGTTCTGGCAAACGCGATGAAGCTCGATCAGCCCTTTTTCATGTCTCGCTTTAAAGGAAGCGAGGACAACAAGGCTCCCGGCGACGCCCTGCAGCGCTAACTTTGGGACCGCGGCTAGGACTTTTTCTCAAACTGCTCAAAAACCTGCGGGCTAGCCAGTAGCCACCCATAGTGTTCCTCGTCGTGAAGATACCGGAGCTCCCGCACCTTCGGAGCCAGGTTTTTTCTGCGCAACCCGAGCAGAAACTCTCCTTGGAACGCGACTCCAAGTTTTTTTGCCTTCCCTGTCAGTTTTTCGCCGCGAGGCAGCAAAATCCTATAGCTAAAGACAGCATCGTCTGCTTGCGAAGCGTACGATTCTATCATCTTGTCAACGGCCCGCCGTATGTCGGAGAGCTCTCTGATGTCTATGGTTTCTGTGACGGGAAAGGATGCATACTGCGACGTCATTTATACCTGGCAAATGCTTCGGCAAGATGTCCTTGAAGTTTCTTGTTCCACTCCGGGAAGCCCTCGGGGGAATCAGGATACGAGTAGTAGTGGTCAGTCAAGACCTTGTTCACTCCTGCACAGTATCGCAAGTCGTCCGCCAGCTTTTTGTTCGTGGCTCCGCGAATTATCATGCCAAGCTTGTCTACCGTGCTAAATTCCGGATGCTCCCCCTTTGTAATCTTGTCAATGTCCATCTTTGACAGGAAATGCTTCATGCCGAAATTAATCTGCTCATTGGTAAGTCCCTGCAGCATTCGCCGGAATACTTCCAGCCCCGCGGTCTTGTATCCATAGTCGTTAATGAAGTGCTTGTTGTACTGCCAGAGGCTTTTCTCAGACGAGTCGCCACCCTGTAGTGCCTCGACCGCATCTTTGCCCGCAATTGTAGCGGCGACAATCGCAGGGCCTATGCCCCCGGCATCCAGTGGCTTGGGCATCCATGCGGAATCGCCCACAAGCATGTAGCCGTTTGCAACAAGACAGTCGTTCTGTCGCCTCACCGAAACCTGCCATGTCCCCCATGCGTTTCCGTCGTCTTCTGCCCCGTCTGCAAGCGTCGGGTTTTCTACGACTGGATTTGACTCGACATATTCGTCAATCAGGGTCTTAAGGTCAGGGTGTACGCCCATCTTTTTGTTTCTCGCTTCAAAGGCCTTTTGCTGGACTCCAAGGCCGATGTTTACCTTGCTCTTGCCTTTTGGAAATACCCAGCCGTAGCCGCCTGGCGCAAGGTTCTGGTCTAGATGGATTATGCAATAGTCGGGATCAAAGTACGTCTTGTCGTCCTTGGCAAGGTCAAAATTGTAGATGTACCTGCCAGTAGCTTCAAGGTCATCGCGGTCGATCCGCTTCTGAATAAACGACTTGATCGGAAGATTTGTTCGCAGAACAGAAGTGACACCTGTGCAGTCAATTACCAGTTTGGCAGTTTTTTTGAAGACCGTCTTGTTTCCGAGATCCTCCCCTTCGACTCCTATCACGGTATTATTTTCAATTATGAGCGAGCGAAGAGCAACTTGATCCTTTACTTCAACCCCCAATTTGGTGGCCTCGTTGAACTGCTTCTGTGGCAGCATTCTCCTGTTTAGGATAAATCCTTCACCATCAAATGATATTCCTGTCTCGTGGTCCGGCGAATAGGCAAGCACTCCTTTTACGGGATGCTCGATTTCAGGGTGTCCCCACTTGATCTTTATGCGTTCGGTCATATAGTCAACGGTATTCTTGCCCACCGCGTCTCCGCATACCCATCCGTTGACTGTCTTTTTACCCAGCTGTGATATTGAATTACGATCTAGTACCAGGATCTTCATAGATTGACGTGAATAATATGCAGCAGAGGAAGCAACTATCAGCCCTGCAAGCCCTCCGCCTGCGACAATGATATCATAATCACGCTTGTTCCAAGACATCTTTATGCGACAACGCGAGAAAACAAAAAACGCTATTTAAAGTATGTCGAGCGCGCTCCGAGCGCCTTCTCTAGGCCTTCTCTAGAAAAATTCAAAATGCTCCTTGTGAAATGTTTCAGTGATGCCTAAGCCATTTGTCTTTTTTGACCTAGGGCAGACCCTTATCGACGAATGGGAGTTTATCGAATTTCTTGACGCCAAGTTCCTGGAAGTATTGAACGGATTCGGCGCAAGGATAGACAGGCGCAACTATGTCACAGTTAGGGACAGCGTCATACGCGACAGAAGGATAGGACATGGAAGCGCAACGGAGCTTGTCATCGAGGTATGCAAGTTGCTTTCTCCGACCGGATATGAAAGAGCTATCCTGAGCAGATTAGAACCGGAGCTAAGAGAGGCGCGATCGACTACGTTCAAATTTGCATCTGATGCCGATGCGACGCTCGGGTCGCTGGCAGAAATGGATGTTGGCATGGGATTAATAGCAAACCAATCGGAGGATATACTGGGAGTGCTAGCAAAGTCCGGCCTGGAAAAATTCTTTAAAGTAAAGATCATTTCCTCTCAGGTACAGCTTGCCAAGCCGGATCCTAGGATCTTCCGGCTCGCACTTGATACTGCGGCGCGAACCGCATCAGACAGCATAATGGTAGGCGATAGGCTTGATACAGATATTTGCCCTGCCAAGACTTTGGGCATGACGACCATTAGATACACAAACTCTCTTTTTTCTCTACAGGAGCCCCTACAGGATTGTGAATGTCCAAACTACTCTGTTGCACGGCTCTCAGAACTTCCAAGGCTACTCGAAAGGATTATGTTTCAATAAGGTGCATATTGGTTGTGACTGGTTTGATCAAAGCCTTCGCGGTAATGCTAAAAAACACACATATGCATCCTGCCAACAGGATACTTCACGCTTTCGGTATGCCGCTCTATATTTTTGGCTTTGGATCAATAATAGGCCACCTCGCAGGATACAATTTCGATCCCGTCCAAGGGGCTTTATTCTGGCTCGCGGGATTAACCGCGTTTACTATTGGCCACAAGATTGAGGGTAACTTGTGGGCGATAACACCGGTGCTTGCGGGGCGCCTAATTGTGAGGAAGGTTGGACGCTATCTTGCTGCAGATAGAATCCATGTCAAGGCTGCCTGACTCTGGGCGCTGGCGAAACATGCTGTGCACGGGTCCTGCCCCGTCTCCTTCTCTGCGAGGGATAACGTGAACATGAACGTGTGCGATCTCTTGGCCTGCCTCCTTCCCATTGTGAACGGCTACTGTGGTGGCGGGGGCGCCCGTTGCCTCTTCGACCGCCGCAACTACCTTCCAAACAAGCTCGAAAATTCCTATCGCTTCACTTTTTTCCAGCTGCTGAACCTTGCCGCGGTGAGACTTGCTTAACACCAGAGTGTGACCTGCAGCAAGAGGGAATGCATCAAGTACAGCCAGGGCCGCATCGTTTCGCGCAATGACCTTTGCAGGTATGTCGCCGGCGAATATCCTACAGAAGACACATTCTTGCATGTGTGTGTCTAAGCTCTGTACTCGATATTAATGCCTTTTATTGATTAGGGGCACTGCTGGGCGCGGACTGCTGCACCGGAGCCGACGTGATTTTGTCAAGCTTTACTTTCGAAGCGA
>JAKEIF010000173.1 GCA_022545875.1 Nitrososphaera sp. | reverse complement strand
TCTCTTAGGCCGGCTACCTTTTCCCCAAACTGGATTTGCTGCTCTGTAGGCTGCACAAGAATCTTTTAGCGGCACGACCGTATAAAGTAATGCCGTGTCGCAAACTTTTTTACAGCCACGGCGCAGTCTTAGTGGCGTGGGAGCGACCAGACAGCTCGACCTGCGCGACATTATTGGCAACTATCCAGATTTTCCAAAAGACGGCATCTTGTTCCGCGACGTCAATCCTGTTTTTCGCAGTAACGATGCCCTAAAGTTCATTGCCGACGAATTTCACCGACGCTTTGGCAAGGTAAAGGTCGATGCGGTTGCAGGCATTGAGTCAAGGGGATTTGTTGTAGCAACCGCCCTAGCTCTAAAGTTCGGCACAGGGGTGATAATGATCCGGAAAGCCGGCAAGCTTCCGGGAAAGACGCTGAAAAAGTCGTACGACATTGAATATGGCAGTGCGGTAATGGAGCTTCAGCACGATGCAGTGAAGGAGGGCCAGAATGTGCTTGTTGCTGACGACCTTATCGCGACCGGCGGAACCGCGGTTGCAGCTTCGCAGCTCATACAGCAGGTGGGAGGAAAAGTGTCAGGCTTTGCGTTTGTGATAGAGCTGGGCGACTTGAATGGTTCTGGCCGCCTTCGCAAGATGGGCCATAAAGTCGAATCTCTGGTGGTCTATAATTGAGCAAAAGCGCCGATGTTGGGATTATCGGGGGCACTGGTGTATACGACCCGGGGCTTTTCAGCGACAGGCATGAGGTAAAGGTGCATACGCCTTACGGGGATCCTTCAGACTCGATCACTATAGGCGAATATTCGAGCGTCAAAGTTGCATTTATCCCACGCCACGGGAGGGGACACAGGATACCGCCGCACCGAATCAACAGCCGGGCCAATATCTGGGCGCTCAAGCAGCTGGGCGTTAAACGAATAATTGCACCTTCGGCCGTAGGGAGTTTGCAGGAGGCTTACAAGCCAGGCGACATTGCGCTGCCTGATCAGTTCGTTGATTTTACAAAAGGACGGCAGTATACGTTCTATGATGGAGGGCAGGTCTGCCACGTTTCAGTAGCAGATCCTTTCTGCCCGGAACTCCGCGAAATTACAAATAAAAAAACAAAAGAACTTGGATTTTCCTTCCATTCAAAAGGAACCTACGTGTGCATTGAAGGGCCGCGATTTTCTACAAGGGCAGAATCAAAGTTCTTCAAGGAAGTTATGAAGGCCGACATTATTGGAATGACGCTTGTTCCCGAAGTGAACCTTGCAAGAGAGGCAGAGATCTGCTATGTCTCAATCGCTACAGTGACTGACTACGACGTTTGGTCTCCTATACCTGTAAGCTCTGCAGAGGTGATAGAGACGCTTGCCAAAAATGTCGAAAAAACAAAGAAACTAGTAGCCGATCTAGTGCCTGTGGCTGCAGGGGAAAGAAAATGTGCCTGCGGCCATGCGCTAGAAGGCTCTTTGCTATGACGGCGGCTTGATCCCTTCTGGAAGGGTTATGTCACCTTCAATGAGCTTGCGCTGTATTGTCAGCTGCAGCTGCTCCGGATCAATCCCCATTTTTGTGAGTTTGTCTATAGTCGTTTTAGCTACCTTGACGCTGGCGTTATGGCCGCCTATCCTGCCAAATGCGATTGCGGTAAATCGGAATTCCTGCCCCTTTACCACGAAATAGCCAGAGAGCTTGCTTGCAATTTCGCTTCCGCGAGCATTCTTGACAAATACCTTTACCGGCGGCAAGTCGTCGCGCATCATTTCTTTGGCCCGTCCGCCACTTCCATGTTACGGTTGACGTTCTTTTCAACAAGAAAGCTCCACCACTCTGCATCATTTATTGAAAAGTCCTTCACCTCCACCTCTATCGGCTTGTCGTCTGCGTCAGTAAATTTGAATTTGCCTTCCCGGACAAGCTTGACAAGCCTCCATCGCATATGCCCCGCTCTTTTCCGGCTAATCGCTACAGCCCATTTTTTTTCCTTGTCAATCCTTGGCATTCCGATATAATCTACAATTTCCAAAATGCCCAACCTCTTTTCCTCGCAAAACATTTCTTTTGTCAATAGGCTGCGCCAAATGTCTACAGATCCTATAGTCCTTCCATTCTCGTTGACGTTAATTACGCCAAAATATGCTACTTTGTCGCCGCCAGTCGGATCCGAAGTAGTCAATATCGTATTTCCGCGGTTACTGTATTATAAGCGTGGCTAAAGAAAAAAATTGCCTTTTTCAATCTGGATAAGAGCTTCCCCCTCTACCCCTCTCCCCTTGGTGCCTCTTTAGTTAAAACCAGGTATTGTATCAAGAGACCATATTCAGAACCATCAAAGTGAAGTTAATAGGCGACATAGATCCGCTGATTAAGACTGCGATTCTGTACAGACAAGCCTGTCAGCTCGCCTTGAACTATGGTTTTAGGAATAAGACCTACAACAGGAAAAAGCTCAACGCCGCAACATACAGGCTTACCAGAGAGCAGATACCACAACTTCCTTCATCATTGGTACAGTGTGCCAGAGATCAAGCTGCGGAGCTACTCAAACGTGAGAGGTGTAGGACGCTACCGACAAAAAAGCGATTGCAGATAAGATATGATAAACGCACGTTCAAATTCTATGCTGAACAACAATATGTTTCACTAAGTACAGCAGCGGGCAGACTGAATTTCAAAATAAATATCTATGACTATTGCAAGCAGTACCAGACTGGCATATATACAAACGCGCAGCTGATTATCAAGAATGGAAAAGCATTGCTAAATATACAATGCAGAATGCCAGATGTGCAATCTGTTGTAAATCTTGATTCTGTAAGAGTTCTCGGAATAGACAGAGGAATAATGAACATAGTAACTTGTAGTGACAATAGCTTCGTAAATTCAAGACGTCTGAGGGCGGCAAAAGGCCGATATCAGTACCTGAAGGCGAAACTACAGAGTATAGGCACTGCTTCGGCAAAGCGCAAGCTGAAGAAGTTGTCTGGAGCAGAGAGACGGTTTACTCTGGATGTAAATCATGTCATCGCGAAAAAACTGGTTCGAAAGCCATACGAGGTATATGCTGTCGAGGCGCTCAGGGCAAGTTCTTGGAAGGCCCGAGGAAGAAGACTTAACAGGATGCTTGGCGGATGGAGCTACGGCGAACTCTTAACCCTACTGACGTACAAATCGGAGAATGTGGGGAAAAGAGTTGTACGAGTCAACCCCAGCTACACCTCGCAAAGATGCAGTATGTGCGGTCACACTGACAGAGGCAATAGAAAAGGACTGGAATTCAAATGCAAACGATGTGGCTTTGAGCTAAATGCCGACTTGAATGCGGCAAGAAACATCGGTCAACTTGGCAGGTCTGAGTTGATCAGGCTGTCGTCAACCAGCCAATCGTAGCGCATAACGGAACGGCAGTTACAAGCCACGCCCCTTTCAGGGTCGGGTAGTTGACTTAGCCCTTGCATCTTCGTACGGGCCTTCAAGCAAGATGCCTATGTTGTCTACGTGTAGGTTTTTTTTGAAAGGGATGCCATCTTCTTCGCAGCGTCTTCTGTAACGGTTGGTGATAGCAAACCGCGGATGGAGCGATTCGAATTCCGTTTTCGTAATGTCGATAACCATCCCCCTTTTCATAAGAGATGTCGCAGCGTCAACTGCGCGGCGCTCGTCGTCCCATCCAAGTGCGTCAGAGATTTTTACGCCGTCCATCCTGCCTTTTCTCACTATGGCAAGGAATACTTTGGCTTCGTCCGCAGTTATGTTTAGTTCAGAGATTATTGCCTGCTCGACGTTAGAGAGGTTGACCGCCATTGCTACTTTACTTCTAGTGATTTTAGGACGTCTTCTGTGTGCTGCTCGTCCTTGACCTCGTCTGCCAGGATTGTGGTAGCAAGGTTGTAAGTAACATAGTCTCCAACTTCCAGGGCCTTTTTGGCAAGGCCGTTATAGTTCTCCACGGCTTTGCCCTCAAATTCAACCGCCCTCTCAAGCGCGGACCTCAGCGTTAGATGTTTTGAAGGATCGAGGGGACCTATGGTGCTAAGCTGTTTCCATTCTGCAGGGTCGCTTGGCGCGATATCGCCTAGCTCTGAAATCCTATCAGCTAGCAATTCGGCATGTCCTAGCTCACCGGTGGCCTGGGTCTTTAATGCCGCAGCATATGTGACCAAGCCTATTCCTTCCATGTTTATCCCGACGTACCAAAAGTAATGAAATATCCTCATCTCGTCGCAGTATGCCTTCTTTAGAATATCTATTATGATAGGTGCATTTTTGCCCATCAGTTTCTTTTCTGTTCTGCCCACAGTGATGGTTAGCGCCCGAGCTATTTAATTTGTCCTAGAACTGTACCAAGTTGCGGTACTTTACATACCGTTCCTCAACGTCTTCATGCCCTATTGTCAATAGCCGGCGAACCCCGAAATCCTCTACGGCAAAAGAGCCCATAACGTTTCCATAGATCACTGCTTCTTTCATGGTGGCAAAGTCTGACCTTCCTGTCCTTGCGAGGTGTCCAAGAAATCCGCCGGCAAAAGAGTCGCCCGCGCCCGTAGGATCAACTATTTCGTCAAGAAAGTAGGCGGACGCGGGGAACACAAGGCCGTCAGCAGCAAAAAGGATCGCGCCGTGTTCGCCTTTTTTTATGATTGCGAACTTTGATCCCCATGAGAGAATTTTTTTTGCGCATCTTGCCAAATTTGCCTCCTTGCAAAGGAGCCTTGCTTCGTTGTCGTTAATCACTACCCCGTCAGTCCTGCCAATCATGTCGACTACGCCCTGCCTATCCTTATTTATCCAGAATTCGATGGTATCGCAAACTATCAGCTTGGGACCGTCAAAGCGTTTCAGGATCTTGATGTTCTGCTGCGGGTCGTTGTTTGCCAGGTAGAGGTAGTCAGACTTGGCATACTCTTCAGGTATTACGGGGTCAAAACCCTCAATGACTCCGAGCTCTGTCTTGTTGGTCGTCCTGTTAGACAAGTCATAGTCAAAGGTGGAATCGTAATGGAATGTCTTGCCGTCCGGGATGTTTATTATGCCCTTGGTGTCGACGCCCTTTGACTTTATTGCCCCAAGATGTTCTTGCGGCATGTCAGATCCGACAACTGCTACGATCGAGGTCTTGGAAAACATGCTTGCGGAAATTGAAGCAAATGTTGCTGCCCCGCCAAGTATCCGCGTCTCTGTCCGAAAGGGAGTTCGCGTGGTGTCGAGTGCCACAGTGCCAAATACCGTCAGCAATGCGGCATGAAAGCAGACATTCTCAAATAAATGTGCCTGCAATGGGCCGATCAAAACAGTTGTCATTCATAGTCCTGGATCCATGTAGCCGTAGAACCGTCTGGCAGCCATCCCTTGCCGTCACACAGAAAACATTTTGCGTGGTGCACCGACGGCCCGTATCCTGCGCCGGCCACTGATGTTTGTAATCCGCTGCCTAGACACTTGGGACAGACTTTTGGCATGCCTTGAATGATAACGTTCATCCTATCTTTAAGGACTCTGGGCCCTTATGCAAACCGAGCCAAAAGAATTGCTGGTACCGCGACTCTCGCAATTGAGGACATCACCATTAAATAACTAGCCCGGCGATCACCTGCTGCAGTTGCGCCTTACCATTGCCATAACCGGTGCTTCAGGGGTGATTTACGGGATTAGGATGCTGGAGGCTCTGAAAAAACTTGACATTGAGTCACATCTTATAATGACTGAATGGGGCGCAAGGAATGTCAAGATCGAGACAGAGCATACAGTGGACTATGTTAGGTCTCTCCCTTTCAGGGTTTATGAAGACGACAACTTGGCGGCTCCAGTTTCAAGCGGTTCATTCAAGACCGACGGGATGGCAGTTGTGCCGTGCAGCATGAAGACATTGGCAAGCATCGCAAACGGCTTTGACGACAGCCTTGTGTCAAGAGCGGCCGGAGTATGCCTGAAAGAACAGCGCAAGCTAGTGCTAGTCCCGAGGGAGACGCCGCTGTCAAAGATCCATCTCGATAACATGTCAAAGCTAGCTGGTGCCCGGGCTGTGCTTATCCCCGCTATGCCGGGGTTTTACCACAGGCCCAAGACTCTCGACGATCTGATAAACCACATTGTCGGCAAGGTCCTCGACCAGTTTGGAGTCGAACATGACCTTTTCAAACGCTGGGGAGGCATGTGACCCTTGAAAAATGTGCCACTATTCTCAAAACAGATCGTAAATTATTCCATAAGACATGGAGCTAACAGAACAAGGATTTATAATCTCGCAGGACTATTCTAAATTGGAAATGCCGATCGGAGGTGTGGCAGCATAGCTCGATACAAAAAGAAATACGCAAACAAGTCTGTGGATTTCATAGTTCCCCTTCTTGCTTTGCTGTTTGTCGGCATAATGTTTGTACTTTTCTCCCGTTCCCAGGGAGGAATTGGCTTTTTGTTTCTAGCAGGAGCCTCAGGCCTCATGATTTACTGGATCAGAGAGGTCAGAATCATGGCACGGTCTGAGGAGCAGAGGCTCATGATGTCCAGAGAGTCCGAGCAAAAGGACTGGGTCTATGATCTGATAAAGAACAACGAGGAGATGGTTTTCGTCGCCGAGGTGCCCGGTCCCGAAGACCAGATTAATGTCAGGCTTACAGAAGGGCTCCTGCGAATAAAAGGCGGCCAGAACTTTACAAGGGACGTCCCGCTAGAGCACTCAAACGAAATGGGTATTTCTGATTACAAGTACAGAAACGGCGTGCTGACGGTCAAGATTCAGAAGGTGTAGTCGCGTCTTTCTCAACGTTGTCTTCCCACAGCCTCATCCTTTCCAGCTTGTCCTTGCTCTTTACGCCCTGAAGCATTGCGTACACAGATTTGTGCATGCTTCCCTTCGCTAGCATAGATATCGCATCAGTAGCCAGCTTGACCTCTCTATAATTTCCAATAAACGCCACCGTGTGTCCGTAAACTGAAATGTACGATCCTGTCAGCTCCTCTATCATCCTCCTGGCCTTGCCGCCCTCGCCTATTATCCTGCCCCTTATCCGGGCAAGTGTGCTCGGCGACTTGCCGGCATAGTCGTGCAGGTCGAGCTGCTGGAACATGATCTCTTCGTCCTCAAAGAGGTAGTATGCCCGCTCGGGCGAAAACCCGCGTGAAATCGCCGTAATTACTTCAATGGCCCGGAACGCTTCCATGTGTTCTGCCGGCTTTGAAGAAGTGATGGTTGCATCGCCTGTTTCGCTGTCGATCTCGATTGCGACTCCACACTTTTTTTCTATCTGCTGCTTTACCTTGCCGCGCTTGCCTATCAGGGCGCCTATCCTTTCTCTTGGAATTTTGATCGAATGCTGGAAACTCATTTTGTTATGCCTCTTGTTATTTGTTCTACAATGTCAGCGGTATCGCCGGTTTCGACGCCACGCTTTTCAAAGAACCTATTTACATTGAGTACATCGCGGACTAAAAATTGTTTTGAATTGGGATGCTTGATGTCGACTGCAGATCCAAAGTCAAAGAGCGTGATCCCCCTCTCGCTCCTGAAAATATTGTACTCTGAAAGGTCAGCGTGGACGAGGTTTGCCTTTTGGTAAAGTAGCGTAACCTGCCCGATCACCTGCTCATAGTCTTCAGGCGTTACCTCCTGATAAATGAGCGGTGTGGCCAGCTCTCCTTTAGCATCGGTCACATATTCCATTACGAGAACATTCTTTTTTACCGCTATAGCCGCAGGCACCGTCACGCCCGCAGAGTGAGCGGCATGCATATTCTTGAACTCCTTTCTCGCCCAGATTGTCATGAGGTTCCTGCTTCCTTTCTTTATATCCGTAAACCGGGGGTCGCCTACGATATACTGCATGCGTTTCTTGAACTCGGCGCTGACTGTGAGGTAAATCTTTAGCGTCAATAGCGTCCCATCAGGGGCTTCGGCGAGATACACCTTGGATTCCTTACCAGCGGCAAGCGAACCCCTTACCTTGCCTATAACGCGCTCGTTTCTCAGGTCATTTATGGCCATCAGGGTTGGCATGTCAAAAACGTCGTCAAAAACCTGATAGTCCTCCGACCTTTTTACGAGAAACCGGCTGTCCCGCTCGTTCCTTATTAGACGCCTGTCTGCCCTTGCAATTGCCTTGCCGCGCTCCTCCGGCAGCTCTGGATCGTCTTCTTCCAATCAATGGATCATCGTGGTGAACCATTATTATCTTTGTGCAAACGCAAACCGCTCGCCGTCCCATCAGTGCTGGAATTTGTAGATCATAAGAAATGGTACGCCTGAAATCCTCTTGACGCTAACCTCCTTTGCCATCTTCATCGAGATGGCGTGCCCGACTATCCTCTCACCGACAAGGTTGGCGATGTCACATTTTTTCAATAGCTCCTGCGCGCGGGTTAGCTCTATGACATCCTGCTGATAGTATTCTTTGGCAAGGCTGATGATAAGGCCGTCCTGTTCAAGCCTCGATCCAATCAGCTCAATGTCACAGATGTCTATCATTGTGGAGCCCTGGTAGCGCGTTGTTCTCGCAGCGTATTGTTCCAAAACTAGTACTCCCACCGTGGCAGACAGTAATGAGGGTTGCCCTAGCCGTACGTCTCTACCTTGATGTCAAATGAGCCGTCCTTTCTCTTGTTTCGGTTCGTAACGAAACCAAGCCCCGAAAGTGTCGCGACCACTGCGTCAATGGTCCCCTGGTACCCGCAGACGTGAAAGAACGAGTTCTCTGGAGTCGCCTGATATCCAAGAGTTTTTTCAAGGACAGACTCTGTGCCGTTTCTTGTCAGAAGTGATTCAACTCTTCCGGTGTTACCACGCCATCCCTCTGATAATTCGTCGCCGGGTCGGCTAACCGTCGGAAGGTAAACGAAATTCTTGTTCTCCTGTGCCATTTTTTCAAAAATGCTTCTATAGCCGAGTTCCTTTGCGTTCTTGGCCCCGTGCAAGAGCGTTACCTTTCTATCCGAGTTTACATTCTTCAGATGGAATGCATAGCTAGCAAACGGCGCGAGACCTGTCCCGGACGCAACTAGGACAAGCTCTCGTTTGTCTGGAGAGCCGTCAGCCTTCTTGTCTTCCAGTGTAAACACCCCCGCAGGCTTGCGCCAGTACAGCGTATCACCTAGTTTTAGGTTAAAGAGTTCAGAAGTGAACTTGCCCATCACGGGCTCTCGTGCAAGTTTGATGTAAAGCTCATAGTAGCGCTTTTCTTCAGGTGAGGATG
>JAKEIF010000015.1 GCA_022545875.1 Nitrososphaera sp. | reverse complement strand
CCGGGTTTCCACATTTCCCTAAATGGCGCTCGGGCTGCTAATGCTGATGTTTCGAGATGGGTCCTGGAAGAGTATGCACGTCTAGCAGACAGGCCGTATTTTGTAAAAGTTGATCACGAAGTTGACGTACCAATCGGTTTTGGCCTTGGATCAAGCGGTGCTGCCGCTCTCAGTCTTTCTTACGCCTTGAACGAAGCTCTTGACATGGGGTTAAGCAGAACTCGCGCAGCCCAGATTGCCCATCATGCAGAGATCTCTTGCAAAACAGGCCTTGGGACGGTTATCGGAGAATATACGGGAGGTTTTGAGATGCGTACAGAAATCGGTGCTCCCGGTATTGGCAAGATAACGACCATTGATCTTGACGATTACGCGGCAGTCGTGCTCTGCCTCTCTCCCATCTCCACCAAGTCGTTTCTTACAAACCGTATGGACAAGATAAATGGCCTTGGGGGCAGGATGTTGGAAAAACTTTCCGAGACAAGAGAGGTTGAGGATTTTCTAAAGATGTCTAGAGAATTTGCCGAGACTCTTGGTCTGACCAGAGGAGTCTGCAAGGCACCAATCGACTCTCTTTGTGCAAGAGGATTTGGGGCAAGCGTTGCGCTGTTTGGCGAAACTGTCTTTACACTTGTTCCAATGAGCGAGTCAAGAGATGCTCTTGAAGCGCTTGACGGATTTGGAGGCGCGCCGTTTGCCTGCAGAATTGACTCTAGCGGTGCAAGAGTGCTATAACAAGTGCCATCACACATTACCATACCAGAAAACCACCCACGCGCAGAGTCTCTGCGTACCAGGGAGCTCCTTGTTAGTGGCTTTAGGCGCGGACTTGTTGCGGCAGAGGGGTTGATTGCGCATGGGAGAGGGGAAGCTTTTGACTACCTTATCGGAGAGCGAACTACCGACATTGCAAGAATAGCAATAAGAGCCGCTGCGGCTTTGCTGCTCCTTTCAAAACGTCCCGTTATTTCGGTTAACGGCAACATGGCGGCGCTATGTCCCAAAGAGATTGTGCAACTTGCAGAATCGACAGGGGCTGGGATAGAAGTGAACCTATTCTATAGGACGAATGAGCGAGAACGGGTCATCCAGAAAGTGCTGGAAGCGCATGGAGCCAGAAATGTCCTTGGAGTGGGTCCTGACGCATCGGCCAGCATTCCTGAACTCTCGAGTGAACGGAGGCGCGTTGATCCTCGCGGTATTCTTGTGGCCGACACAGTCTTTGTTCCACTGGAAGATGGCGACAGGGCGGAGGCCCTTGTCAGAATGGGCAAGAAAGTGATAACTGTTGATCTTAACCCGATTTCAAGGACCGCAAAGGCTTCGAATGTCTCGATAGTCGATAATGTCACAAGGACCATGCCCGCGCTTATAGAATCTGCGGTCCGTTTGAAGAATAACAAGGACTTGCATACGATCTACAACAACTTTGATAACGCAAGCAATATCGACGGATCTCTAGAGATCATAAGGAAAGGAAACCTGATTGCAGACAAAAAAGAAAGTTAGCGTTAGCGATGTAATTGCCTCAAAGGCCAAGGAAAAACTCGCAGTCATCACCGCATATGATTATTCTACTGCAACGCTCTGCGACAGAGCCGGCACTGACATACTTCTAGTCGGTGACAGTGCCAGCATGGTCGTGCTTGGGCATGCAAGTACAGTGCCAATTGGCATGAATGAAATGCTGATCTTTTGCAATGCCGTATCTAAGGGGGCAAAGAGGGCAATGGTTGTCGGGGACATGCCTTTTGGATCTTACCAACCTAGCAACTCATTGGCGCTGGAAAATGCGGTCCGGCTTGTAAAGGCCGGCTGCGATGCGGTCAAGTTAGAAGGTGGCTCCGAAAAGGCAGAGACAGTCAAAGCACTGGTTGATTCCGGCATTCCAGTAATGGGCCATATCGGACTCAAGCCGCAGACAAGCTCGCTCTGGGAAGGATACAGGGTGCAGGGAAAAACCTCAAAGAGCGCAATGAAGCTGATGCAAGATGCTAAAGCGCTGCAGGCCGCAGGCGCATTTTCAATCGTCCTAGAAATGGTCACAAGCGAAGTGGCAGCTGAAATAACCGGAAGCCTAGACATTCCAACAATCGGAATAGGCTCTGGAACGCAGTGCGACGGGCAGGTTCTTGTTCTCCACGATATGCTGGGAATTTACGAGGATATCAAGCCCAAATTTGTCAAGAGATATGCAGAACTTTCCCGGGTAATATCAGAAGCGGTATCTCGGTACTCTGTCGATGTCAAGGCTGGTCAGTTCCCTGAAGAGTCAAACACATTCCACATGGACGCCGACGAGGCCTTACTTTTCAGGGAAAAGGTTGGAAGGAGCAAGAGCAAGTGAGCAAGCGGCCTCATCCCTCTAAGGAAATCACGGGGATTAGTGGTGAAGAGCTTTCCGGCAGGAGAATAGTCCTCTGCATTACGGGAAGCGTCGCAGCATATCGGGCAATAGACCTCGCCAGGCTGCTGATGAGACATGGTGCCGAAGTCCATGCGGTCATGACAGGGTCTACTTCATCGCAGCTTCTCTCTTCCGAGATGATGAAGTGGGCGACAGGGAATGATGTAGTCACCAAACTTACCGGCGATCTTGAGCACATCAGGCTTGCCGATTACGCCATGTCAGACATCGTCCTCGTGTACCCATGCACGGCAAACACAATTGGCAAGGCAGCAAATGGGATCGATGATACGCCCGTCACCTCGGTTCTTAGCGTCGCTCTCGGTTCAAAAATTCCTATTGTCATTGCTCCTGCGATGCACAGGGCAATGTATGAAAATCCAGTCATAGAGCACAATGTTGAAGAGCTAAGGAAACACGCAATTTTCGTTGAGCCAAATATTTCAGAAGGAAAGGCAAAAGTGGCTGAGCCAGAACAGGTTCTAGATATAGTCATACAGACCCTGTCTAAAGGTCCCTTATCTGGGAGGCGGCTATTGGTCACCGCCGGAAGCACGGTTGAATACATCGATCCGATAAGGGTGATCACTAATCTAAGTACTGGCAAATTGGGTGTTGCACTGGCCCGGGAAGCAAGAAAGTTGGGTGCAGAAGTCACCCTAATTTACGCCCATGGAACTGCCGATGCAGCGAATTCACTTGGCAAAATAATCCGCGTCGGCACAGGCAAAGAAATGCTCGACGCAGTC
The DNA here is from genome assembly GCA_022545875.1 of Nitrososphaera sp. Lineage (GTDB taxonomy): Archaea > Thermoproteota > Nitrososphaeria > Nitrososphaerales > Nitrososphaeraceae > Nitrososphaera. The sequence goes on along the minus strand of JAKEIF010000015.1, from coordinate 69 downwards.
ACTGCCGAGCTTTCGTCATACAAATACGACATTGCCATAATGGCCGCGGCTGTCGCAGACTTTGCCCCT
>JAKEIF010000172.1 GCA_022545875.1 Nitrososphaera sp. | reverse complement strand
GAAATTTCACGGAAGCGACGCAAAATCTATTGTATGGGCGCACAATACGCATATTGGCGACGCTAGGGCTACTGACACGAGGAGAGCCAAAATGGTGAATCTTGGACAGCTCGCAAGAGAGCAGGCTGGACAGGGTAGTGTTGTATTGGTCGGCTTTGGGACGTACAAAGGAAGCGTCGTTGCAGCCAAGGAATGGGGCGAGCCTATGGAAAGAATGCCAGTGCCACCTGCGATCGATGGAAGCTGGGATAGCTTTCTTCATCTTCTTGACAACATTGGACAGAATAAACTGCTAATGTTTGCGAACATCGAAAGGATTGAAACTGGCAGCCCTTTCTTTGAATCGAAAGGGCAGAGAGCAATTGGCGTAGTTTACAACCCTTCTTATGAAAGATATGGAAACTATGTAGACACGATCCTGTCGGCCAGGTATGATGCTTTCTTGTTTATCGATGAAACACACGCACTTCATCCGCTTCATATGCCAGAATCCCGTGATGAAGAGTTGCCAGAAACATTCCCAACGGGATTATAGTCTTCTGCGTTCCCAATTGAAAGACATTATAGTCATGTTTGCTAACATTTGAGCAGACCATGAATTTTGTGGGTGCCGAAGTCCGTACGTTAGATGGTGAAGACATAGGAAACATCACCAAAGTGGACGACGAATATTTTAGCACATGGAAAAAAGGAGTGATCACTGACGAGGAATATAGAATCCCGATTGAAGCAATCCTGCACATTGAACCGGTAATTAATAAGAGTCCCGTCGTCCTCCTGGCTCTAAATGAGATGCAGGTTAAGCACGGCTACGAATTCATAAAAGAAAGACCCAATTCTGAAATTGTTAGCGGAAGGGTTGGATCAGAACTTAGGCTACCTTCTGGAAAGCCTGCGATTCACTACGAGGCAAAGCCGATAGAGGACAACGCTGCTGCCAAGCCCGAGCCGCTCTCTAGAGAAGTTCAGTACAGGTGCGACATGTGCGCTGAAAAATTCGACGAGCCGGACAGCCTTCAACTTCACCGTGGACAAGTACATAAGGCTCCCATCGGGATCTAACGCATTCGCGCGACAACATCCCCCGGGCAATTATTTTCCGGAAATGGATTTTCCATGCAGAATTGAAGTGATCTACTCTGTGATGATCTAATACAGTCTCGAGGCCGCGTGTTTTTTCATGATAGTTTTATCTATTATTGCGCGCGCGGATTGACATGGCAAGACTGACTGTCCGTCGCAGAGGACATGCAAGAAAGGCATATACTTCTAAGCGCGGTGGCAGGAAGATCAAGGTTGCCGAGTCTCGGGTAAAGCCTTCCACGTTTAGAATTATTGATCGGGGAAAATCCGGCAGAGGTCCAAAGCTTGTGCCGCCACTCGCAAAGGGCGCGCTCGGAGGACCGGGGTTCTTCAATCGTCCTAGTGAAGAGCAAAAAAAGATAGTATTCAACCGTGCAAAAAAGACGGGTGAAAAAAAAGTAGTCGGAGAATTACGCGCGCTACATGTCTTTTTCAAAACGACTAAACCAGAAATGTCAAGGCGCGCACTGCGACTAAGCAAGCAAGTAGCAGGTAGCTTTAAGGACAAACGAGATGTCGGATATCCCGCCGGATTCACACGAAAATAGAGTTAATCGGCCGAGCGACCTTCGCAAAGTAATTGGACGGGAACCCCCAGAAGATTGTACCTTGTCGATCCAGATTTCATGTGGCGCACGGCGGTAGATATGCGCGATGGATCGGATAATCCAATGACGATATGTAGACGGCGTTGCGTGGACAAATCTTAATTCAGTTTATGCTACTAATAGGTTCAATGCCATCAAAAAAGCCCTCAAGAGCAAAAAAGCATTGGGTAAGCAAGGTCGCTACATCATCCACCTTTCCTGAGAAAGGCGTATTCACTAAGGATGCCGAGACCGTCGCAAGGCATATGGCCTCAAAGAAGGTAAGTCCAAAAGGCATAGGCTCCGGCATACGAATGATACAGTACTTCCTAAATCGCGCTGGAAAAACTTTACCGACATCACGCAGGAGCGAGCTAGAGAAAGCCAAAAGAATCCTGCAGAGTCGGCTAAAGAAATCCGGCAAGAAGTAGCTGCTGACGCCTTGTTTCCGTTGCTGGCCAGTCTGACTTTTACCTGCCAATAAACAAGCCATATCACCGTTCGTTGTTTTTTTAGGATAGAACAGGAAATCAGGCGGAGAGAGCGGCCTTCTTGCTGTGATCCATCTTTTGGTGCTCCGATAGATCCAACTCGCTTGGAAACAGCTGGTTGCATATTGTGCATCGGTACTCTGGTCTCGTCCGACGCACAGGCGGGCTTCTGACCTTGATCGCCGTATCGTTTACTATCTTCCATTCAGATTTGGAGTCCGCTTGTTTCTTAGGCACCATCAGAATTGGACTTTATGACTTTAAAGAATTTCAGGTGGCTTTTGAAAGATGAGCAGGCTCCAGATTGCCTAGACTGTGTTCACTTTGGCTGCCTCATGGGGCTTGAGGCGATCCCAGAATGCCCCAAATATCAAGCCAAGCACTCCCCAGAAGGTGACCATCGTCACGGCACTCGCTATTCTAAAGCCTGTCACCAAATCCATTGGCGCAGTTACGTCATCAGGGTTTGGCGGCATCAGCACGAACGCCGAAACCATTATTGCGGCGTATACACCCGGAACCAGGACTCTCTTTGCCTGCCTAGCTCCCATTTTCCTGTAAAGGATCGCCAAGCCCAAGGCTGAAAAACCTGAAATGGCCAGGAAGGCCACATAGAGAGTCTGCCTGTAGTAGATTGTCTCTGGATCGCCAACTGCGGGCGGATTAGCCGGATACTTTAGAGCTGGAATGATAAAGAGCACTGCTCCCATAATGCCTGCGAGAATGATGGCCTTTTTCTTGTTGCTAGAACCTGGTATGGAGGGTCTGGTGTAGGCGAATACTACGCCAAATAGAGCGCCGATGGACATGCCAAGGACGGCGCCGGCTGCTATTCCTCCACTCTTTTGCCATATTCTATAAGTCGCATATTCAGTCGGGTCAAATATTTCTCCAGAAGCAACCGCATTCTGGTTCTCTATGTCAATAGCCGCATCGATATACGGCTCCACTATTGCCTGGTTAATTGTCCCAAGGATAGCACCTGCGATAGCCCCCGAAAGGAGTGTGATGGCGATAAACGTTCCCGCTTTCAAGGCTCACGGATCAACCACGTTGTTCAGTGGCAGGGGAACCCTGCTGCGTGCCTCATGTCGTGATAAAACTCATGCATCCACATGTTGTCATATGCTGCTTCACCTTCTGCCAAGGCGAAGAGTTGGCCTTGGTCAAATCCTACCATGAAAACACCCAACAACATGATGCCCAAAAGTACGCCAACAGCAACTTTTGGAACTTTGACGACTGCATGCGCAACCTTCTCGATGAATGATAGGGACATACCTCCCATCTATGAAAAAATGTAATATATAAAGGATAGGAGGGTTTATCCAACTGAATTCAGGTTAGAATAAATCATAACTAGCCTAACAGGATCCTGAGCCTAGCTCATGCACATGTTCATCAAGGCACTGACAAAAGTTGCGAGCAAGTACGCCCCGAGCCGAGGATTATCCTTTGGCGTAGTCCATATTTTCAAAACCATGCAGCTCATAAACAGAAATGGTCACGTGGGCAGGGACCTGCTCTGCAAGGAACTGGCTCTCGGCGAAGGAAGCATCAAGACTCTGGTTAAACACCTAAAGATGAATAATCTGGTAAAGACAAGTAATCGCGGGACTACCTTGACGGATCGAGGACAAACCATTTTCTCTGAATTAATTGCATCGCTGCCATCTGAAACGCCGCTACCAAGATGCTCAGTGGCACTGGGAAAATTTAATCATGCGGTATTGATAAAGGAATTGAGCTATGGAATAAAGTCAGGCATTGAACAGCGAGACGCAGCCATAATCATTGGAGGCAGCGGAGCGACCACGTTGCTGTATCTGGACAACAAGTTTGTCATGCCTACTGCAAACCGTAACCTGGATTCTCTGAAGAAAGATCCGATAACGCGTACACTGCTCCTCGACGCCTTAAAGCCGGAGCAAGGCGATGTCATAATTGTTGGCAGCGCCGATACGGATAAGAGAACTGCAGAGCTCGCTGCAAAGAATGCGGCGCTATTCACTATTGTAAACCACGAAAAACATTACTAGAGTAAGGAGACATCTTCCAACGCCTGCTCGGACAGCAAAAAGTCATATTCTCTGAAATAGCGACAACAGAATTCGCTTTCGAGCGATACAACTTGTAGTGGTTATTGGCTAATTGCGGCTTGGACCGCTTCGTATCTCTGCAATGCGCGCCTCAAACCTACTCTCTACCTTTTTTACCTGTTCGAGTAATAGTCCTGCAGAATCAACGCCGAACAATCGTTGAAGAGTGTCCATGATTATTTTGGTTTCAACATACTCTTGTCCATAATCGCACTTGGTTCTTAGCTCTGACACTATGGCATCCTTTCCTTCGGATCCTAGAACCTCAATTATGCCTTCAAAGGCTTTACGCAGTGTCTTGCCTGTATTCATTGGTAATGACAATCTGTTGAATGGTACACTTGGCCGACGGGAAACTGAAAACCATTGTAAGTCATATTTTTTACACTATGGGAATCGTGATGCCGAAAAGTGCCTCACTTATTTTCAAAGGATTTCCCTTCGTCCGATATAGTTGCCTGTTTCTGACATTTTGAATGTATAGCTTTGCTCCTTATTCATTAACCTCGCAATTATTGGCACTATAAGGACCTCCAGTTTGCCTTCTGCAAGGGGCCATTTGCGTAGATCTTGACGAGTACCACGCCGTCACCTTCCATCCTACTAAACAAGTCAGAATTTGGAATCTGAAAAAAAGGGAAAGAAGTGAGGCTATCGCTCCTCGTCGATAACCCCAAATGAAAGGTCAATGCAGGTTCGATATTCTATCAACTTGCCGGTTTCTGGATCCACTCGAGCGGTCATGTCTTTCATTTTGATCCCATGTATGCCATGAATTGTTTTTCTGGCCTCCTCTATAGCTACCTGAGCTGCGTCTTCCCAGCTTTTGTCAGAAGTTCCGATCAATTCGACAATCTTGGCAACTCTGACGCTTCTTGAGCTTCGCTGGCTTTTTTCCTCACTCATCATTTTACTGGTTGTGGTCATGCATTGATATAACCTCACAAAGGAAATAATGATTACGCATGATACAACGCGACTCGCACCGAAGCCTTACAGTGGACTTCAAATCCCCTGCACTGTTCGTCTGGTTTACGTTCGCAACGAGCAGACTCCGTTAGGTGCCCACAATTTCTGCAAAGATCCTGTACATTTGCAATAGGGAGACAGATGGGGTTTAGGTGCGCTGGCGCTCAAAGTTTTTGAGGTGTAGTTAGTATCTTTCCAAATACCTGCGATCCCGCCATTTTTACATGGCCTTCGACCATGTTACTGAATGGCAAGATGGAGTCAATGACCGCCTTGATTTTTCCCCCGCTTGCCCATTGAATTACTTCTTGAAGCCCAGCCTTTGTCCCCTGTGTGGCCCCTAGCAGATTGATTCCCCGAAAGAACAAGTAACGCAAATCCAAGCCGGAATCATATCCGGTTGTCGCTCCAGTCGAGACAAGAGTTCCTCCCATTTTTAACAATGCTACTGCTTGAGGGAATACTGTCTTGCCAATGTGTTCGTAGACGATATCAACTCCTTCCTTGTTGGTCATGTCACGAACTTTTCTGTACCAGTCTTGCTCGCGGTGGTTGACGACCTGGTCTGCACCGAGCTCAAGGCATTTGGCCATCTTATCCTCGTTGCCTGCGGTAGCTATTACATCGCAGTTGAATAGCTTGGCGATTTGTATGCCAGCTATGCCCATTCCACTTCCTCCGCCCATAATCAGCACCTTCTGTCCAGGCCTTATCCTTGCTCTAGTTACTAGCATATGCCAAGCAGTCATTCCAACCATGGAGAGCGCTGATGCATTTTCAAATGTCAAATTGTCAGGAATCTTTACTACGTTGACTTCTGGCAAGTGGGTAAATTGGGCGAACCCTCCCCATAACGGGCCAGTTTGAAAGCCCCACACCATCCTGTTCTTGCAGTCGTATTCTCTCCCTGAAGTACATTCGTAGCAAACCCTGCATGTAAGGTTAGGATGGGAAACGACCCTATCGCCGACTTTGATGGTGGAAGTGACATTTTCTCCCAGCTCGACAACGGTCCCCGCGATATCGCTTCCTGATATGTGAGGCATGGGGATCTTGATAGGCTCGCCCCAGATGCCCCAAAGGTCATTATAGTTGTACGATGCCGCCTCAACTCTTATCAGGACTTCGTTGACACCAATCTCTGGGGTGTCAATATCTTCAATCTTGACCACCTGCCGTGGGTCTTTATTGTGCTCTCTGTAGACTGCCGCCTTCATTTCAAATCTACCTTTTATATTGCAATTCCACTAGCAAATTAATCCTGTGGTTCGCAAAGTATTGTGAGGATAATGCGCCTGTTATCTGGCTGCTCTCTATTTGGCCAACGTGAATGCCCCATTGTCACTGTCTAGGAACGATATCATGAATTAGGCTTGGGGTCCAGCGGTAAATGCTGTTCAAAGCGTTAGATTGAAACTGGTCTGCCGTGCAATTCGTGTTATGTTCGGAAGACTGCTGCGTTATCGCAAATACTTAACTGTGACACGTCTCCGCATCTGTGAAATTCGCGACTGAAATGAATACAACTTAAAAGGTGCGACATCGTACCAGTGTCTGGAGACACTTGGAAGGCAGTCGGAAGCAAACCGTGTTAAACCTCCATAACGCAGGAGTTTTGCCGGAAGTAATTGCTATGCAGCTTGACATGAGCAACGAGGAAGTTGCTAGGATTATAAGCGAAAACAGTATCCAAGAGCAAAGCAAGTGGACTGCCACCATAAAGGCTGAAGCCGAGCCTTCTTTAGGCATGTTCTATCTCGATGCTGTGGTCAACATTGACAACATCATCAAATCCGCGCAGCTGGAAATGTGGAAGTCGTTACAGGGAGGAATGGAATTTAGCGTATCGATAGAAGATGCTCAAAGCATT
>JAKEIF010000171.1 GCA_022545875.1 Nitrososphaera sp. | reverse complement strand
CACTACTGCTGTCATCACCAACGTCAACATCATGCTAGCATTCCTCGCAAGTATCTTTGACTTTGCCTTGTTCTCGATCATTGCCCCGTACAGCTGTCCTCCGTCCAGCGGTCCAATCGGCAGTGCGTTAAAGATGCCGACATTAAAGTTGATGAACCATATCCAGAATAGGAAATTCGCGACTGGGGCAAAGGAATCTCCGAATATTGAAGACGTGTATTTTGGCGCCATCAGATCAGAATATGGCACAGCACCCTGCTGCATAGTCGGCGGAAGCAAAAGCGCTAGTGGATTAGATCCAAAGGCTCCCTGGTATCTGTCCAGAACGGCTTGTGGATCCGGCGATAGTGGAGTAACTCCCACGCCCAGAATTCCCCTGTTTACTTCGGGAGCTGCTGGCAGAGCGACGCCCCTAGTGAATGATTGGCCGCTTGCATCAACCCAAGTGATATCTACGGTCCTACCGAGGTTATTGGGATCTCTCAGGAATGCGCCCAAGTCATCAAGCGTCCTCACTTGCTGACCTGCGACAGACTGGATTACGGAACCTGATGTCATGCCCACCGATTCTGCGAGGGATCCGGGGTTGACGTTTACTATCAATACGCCGAATTGGGGAGAATTTGGATCCAACGGCAAGGGTGTAAGACTGGCTATCAGGAAATAGAGTGCCACTAGCGAGGCTCCTGCGAGTATCATGTTATTCAGAGGACCCGCAGTAAGGACTGCGCTCTTTTGCTTCAGAGAGGCCCTTCCGAGCTCCTCGCGCTCAATGTTTACGAAAGCACCGACTGGTATTCCAAGGAACAGTACGACACCTGTCGAGTCCACCCTGATATTGTAAACCCTTGCAACGATTCCGTGACCCGCTTCGTGAATTATGATGGTGATAACGAGAGCCGCCCACCCGTACGTGATAGGAAGGTAGGGATTGAGGCCCGGGATGAGCAAGTTGGCTTGTGGCCCAATGCCACGTACGCCCTCCCTTGCAGCGGCGTTTGAAAACATGACCATGAGCGATCCGACTATTAGGAATATCGCTAGAGCAGTTATCGCCGGCATGAAATAGGTGTTGAACTCTGCATAAAGTTTAGCTCCCGGCCATTTGGCAACCTTGTCAAAGAATTTTAGGCCATAAGGCGTATGAATAAGAATGAGCGGAAGTTTAACTTCTGCCCTGACTTTGTTCTGCTGCTCCAAACGAAAAGTTATACACCCTTTGCGTATTTAAATTAAAGCGTCCTATCTAGTACAACAATCGAAACTATATGCCACTGCTCTCTGCTTTCTGGATCTCGATATACACCTTGTCGCCAACTTTGATGCCCATATCCTGATATTCCCTCATTGAAAGCTTTATCGTTGGGGTTTCTACTCCTCCCATCATGCCCGGAAATCCTGCCATCACTTTTGGAAAATTCTTCATTAGGTCCTCGACAGAGCTAAAGGCTGCGACATTGCTCGATCCAAATGGGTTCATGTTTGGCTTGTCGGGCTTGTAGTCCTTGGGATCGCTAAATGTAACATAGACGTATGGGCTACCATCCTGCGATGCTTCGATCTTGGCTACGATGAACTCTCTTTTCATCTTTAACGTACCTGTCGCGTAAGGGACTTATTTGCATATCTGCTCATTATGAAGGATCCATGGTCGCTTGCTGACGTAGAATCGCTGGAGTTCCGCGCCTGTCTTGGATACGTCGCGGGCCGACCAATATCCCGTTTGCCGCTGAAAGATTTTGGGAAGAGATCGGCACACCGGACTTTGCTTGGCCTTCATGAACAAAAGCTCTACATTACAGAAGATGATTCATTATCAGAGTGCTGGCAATCGACGCCACTTCAGTGACCAAGCTGTACAAGGGATCCAGCAGGCCTGCTCTTGACAATGTCTCTCTGCAGGTAGAGTCGGGCAAAGTCTTTACACTTCTGGGCAGGAACGGCGCTGGCAAGACGACATTTGTGCGCATGTGTGCGACACAGCTCGCGCCCACTTCAGGAACTATAAAGGTACTGGGCTATGACATTATAAGGCAGCCAGGCGAAATCCGAAACCTTGTATCGGTGGTGCCGCAAGAAGGCAGGCCACTGAGGGCTCTGACACCATGGGATCACGTTTACAACTGGCTTCAGATAAGGGGCGAGAGCCGGCAAACTGCGCGGGAAAAGACAGAATCGATGCTGCGCAAGCTGGAATTGTACGACGCACGCGACAGGCCCGCGATGAACCTGTCGGGGGGCATGAAGCAAAAGGTCTTGGTCGCGATGGCAATGGCAGCCGACGCTCAACTGCTTTTCTTGGACGAACCTACAATCGGCCTGGATCCTGTGTCAAGGAGACAGGTTTGGTCTGCTATCAACGAATGGAAGGGCAAAGGTCAATCGGTACTTTTAACTACGCATTACATGGACGAAGCAGAGATGCTTTCAGACTATATCGTAATAATTGACAAGGGAAAGATTATTGCCCAGGGAACGATTCAGGAGCTGCGGAAGGTCATCCCGCATAACATGCGAGTTGACATTTCCGCCGATGGAACGGATCTCGAATCCCTACAGCCTTACGGCTCTGTTGTAGATACTGGAACGGGCATGCTCCGGGTCTTTACATTCGAGTCGTCTGCACGCGAGTTGTCGGAATTTGCCATCAAAAGAAATCTCTCATTCAACGTTTCGCCAGTGACTCTGGACGACGTATTTGTATATCTTGTGGGCCGCCCAATTGACAAGGGAGATCTTGCGGAGTAGAGGAAATGGCACAGCTTTCCCGATATTCCATGGTTCCATTACGGCAGGCATTTCTCATAGCTTATGTGACGGGAATACTTTGGCTGAGGCGGAACCCGGTTTCGCTTATCTTTACGGCGATAAGCCCGTTTTCCCTCCTTTTTGTGCTCATTGTCATAAGCAACGGACAGTACATAGACTTCGCAGTCGCTGGAAGTCTTGTCATGGCCTTGGTGGGATACGGCCTCGCTCTGGGACAGGACATTTCATTTTACAAGACCGAGTACAAGATCCAGGATATTTTCGTAGCATCGCCCGTCTCTCCACTTACCTACATGATGGGGTTGGCCCTGTCGGAGCTGCTCTTTGGACTTCCCGCGCTCGTTGTTTTGGCATCTTTCGTTGTCGTTCTTGGCGCAGGGATCGCTGGGATTCCCCTCTTGATAGCAACGATCTTGCTTATCTGGGGCTCAATGTCTGCGATGGGTTTCTTTCTTTCATCGCACATGCTGCATATGCGCAACGCGACTCAGGTGATATCATTTGTCAACGTGATCTTGGCAGTCCTGCCGCCTGTCTTCTATGCCGTGGAAAGGGTGCCTGATGTCCTGAAGCCATTAGTTTACGCATTGCCGACGACTCATGCATCATTGATGCTTCAAAACTTGATGGGAGAACCTACGCCTGCAGAATGGTCGCTAGGGTTTGGATTTGCAGTCCAAGTTGCTTATCTAATAGGATTTGTCGCCTTGGCAAAAACAAAGGCGCTCTGGCGAGAAAACTAATGTGGGCATAACGTAATGACAGATTCGAATTATTTATAAAATTGTGAAAGGTCACGGTGATATTCGGACAAACCGACGAAAATAAAGTGCTCGTATTTTAATTCAAAGCCCGACTGAGCCGGCACTGAATATTACCAAGAGCACAACAATCAAGGCGAAAATGATAGCTATGATGCCTTTGACCGTTAGGCTCAGGTACAACTTGTCTAGAAGCGCAAGGCTAGAAATTAACATTGCTCAGGACAACCCCACGCAATAAGCAACGCTCTGATATTTAGTGTTATGAGTCAGCATGCCCCTTCACAGGCGAGTTGCAGACAGAGAGGTTAAATCGACCATGAAACATCTTCATAATGGTGCAGTCAAGGCAAACTTCTATAGGGCTAGCTCTCTTTTTTCTTACGTTATTCTGTCTTCAAGCAGAGGCAACGAGTGTGTTTGCGCCTTTCTATATCAGCACGCCAAAACTAGAAAATGCAATAAGTCCGGCATCAGATTTCAAAATGGTAACGGTTACATTTGGCAATAGTACCCCGAATGATTCACCGTTTGTATTGTTTCTTGAAGCCAGAGACAAGAAAGGCGTCACCGTATTCTTGCAATATCATACAGGCGTGATGAATGCGGGTAGCCACGCAGACTTTGCGTCATCGTGGCATGCAAATAAAGAACTTGTGAGATTATTGTCGAGTGCGGTGCTCATAAAGCAAAGTTGAGCTACTTTGCATATAATAGAGCTGACACCTTACCGAGAGGGGGTACCACAATGTTAATTGCTATCGGGTTGCATTGCTAGGCAGTCATTTGCTCTTACGTTTGGTCGTGGTTGTGACACTAGCATCACTGCTTGCTGTCTTGGCTTCAAATGCCCATGCCAACACGCCCGGTTCAATAGAAATGTCACGCCCATGCTTCACAGATATGAACGCCGACAGACTAAATTCACTTGATGTTGGCGAACAGGTAATCGTTACAACAACACACTACAGCCATGTAGAACAAGACCTTACCTACATTGCTTTGATTGAAATAAGAGACGAGAGCAGCATCACGGTTTTGCTTTCATGGCAAATCGGTACGCTTGAAGCTACGGGTAACAAGACTATCGGCGTCTCGTGGGTTGTACCAGAGTCATCTCATTACTATCACTCGCGAGTATTTGCGATTACAAATTTTGAAGAGCCACACATTCTGTCTACGGTTGAGGTTTGCGAAGTTTCTGTGAATACGACGTGATGCAGACTACGGCGGGCTAATTCTAATTATTGCTCTATTCGCCTAGACGCTCGCCGGCACAATTGTAAATTACAATGAGCCTCTGTTCAAAACAAAGCACTACAATACCTTTCTCGTAATTCACATAGATATGCAAAAAGCCCGACTCAGAATCAGCTAGCACCCTTGCACACGACCCAAACGGGCAGTTCTCGCCCGCCTCAAACCGGTCAGTCACATGAAAAATGCTCAAAAACTTTTTCATGTAATGCTCAACAATCGTTGCGTTATTCTCTATGATTTCTAGAGTACGTTCGGTTTTTGCTGTTCGCAACGGCGATGTGTTTTCGTCGAT
>JAKEIF010000170.1 GCA_022545875.1 Nitrososphaera sp. | reverse complement strand
TATCCTGGCCAGTATAGATCCCAAGAGAGGGCGGGCTTGGCGCACCAATTCCAAGCAGCGCCATAGAGACGGGAATGACCGTGGCAACTGAAATTGCCGCGACAAAGACGGTCGATGGCTTCAAACCTGATTCAAAATTGCGCAGAGGTATTATTTCCGCATTTGCTTTATTGCCACTCGGGGCACCGAACTGTTGCCAATGTCGTGTCCTGCCTCCCGGAGGTATTTCAGCGAAAGCTTGTAAACTATTTCATCGTGGCCGGCTGCCTCAAGGACTCGGGTCCACGATACCTGGCCGAGTCTCTCTATCTCGCCAGCAAGCTCGGCGGAATTTCTCCTTGCCTCCTGACGGCACAGATCAAACGTCTTGCCGCCTTGATAGGCGCGCGAGTCGCAACTGTCAGGCACCATCCTGAGATCCTGTGCAAGAGATTTAAACGATCCAGCGCATTTCAAATCGGGGTTGGCTATTGATGAGTTCTCTGTATTTGTCGACCTTTGCGAAAAGCTTGCATCAACCCGCTCAAAGAATGCAAAGGTGGAGGTTATCGCAAAGTACCTTTCACAACTGGACGACCGAGCCCTGCAGGCAGCCGTTCTATTTCTCTCCGGATCCGTTTTTCCAAAGGGCTCTGGAATGTCGCTTAACATCGGATATAGCCTGATAATGCAGTCGCTCTCTGACGTGACGCGGCTGCGGCCAGAAGAAATTCAAAAGATCTATTTGCAGCATGGCGACCTGGGCGCGCTGGCAGAATTTGCAGTTGCAAGGAAGGAGCAGAGCCCATTGGTTCAGCAGAGCCTCCTTCTGCCAGAGTTGCACGAGCAGCTGAAAAAATTTGCCTCGATTTCCGGCCAGGGCTCGGCTGATACAAGGAGAAGGATCCTGACTGGGCTCCTCATCAACTGCACTCCTCTGGAGGCAAAGTATCTGGTTAAAATCGCAAGTGGAGAAATGAGAATCGGAGTTGTTGAAGGGCTCGTAGAGGTGGCGCTATCTGCGGCGTTTGGCCGGGATATCAAGCAGTTGCGCCAGGCATTGCTTCTTCTAGGCGATGTCGCCGAGGTGACGCTGCTTGCCAAGAAAGACAGGCTGTCGGAAGCGAAGATGAGGCCCCTCGTCTCGCTGAGCTTTATGCTTGCCGACGTCATGTTCAGTGCAGAGGAAATCGCGACATACTATGGCAAACCCCTGATCTGCGAGTCCAAGTACGACGGGATCAGGGCCCAGTTGCACAAGCGCGGCCAGCAGGTAAAGATTTTTTCAAGAAAACTAGATGACATCACGGCTGCGTTTCCAGAAATTGCAGTCACGGCGCAGGTGATTCAGGCCGACGCTATCCTAGACGGCGAGCTAATGGCATATCGAAACGGCAAGCCGCTTCATTTTCAGGAGCTGCAGAAGCGGTTGCGAAGAAAAGAGGTCACCGAAGGCATGAAAAGCGCAGTCCCTGTCATCTATGTCCCCTATGACGTCCTGTACCTTGACCGGCCCGTAATAGATCTCCCGCTGTCTGAGCGCAAACAACTGCTGTCCGCGCTTGGCTTCAAAGATCCGGTTGTGGATTTTGGCTACTCTATCGTTTCGTCAGCCGAGCAGATAGCTAGCGCGTTTGACAAGAGCAGGGAGGCCGGCCACGAAGGGCTCTTGGTCAAGGAGCCGGAATCGCTTTACCACCCGGGCAAGAGAGGGAGGCACTGGGCGAAGCTGAAACGAGAGCTAGACACAATCGACGCAGTGATCGTTGCGGCCGAGTACGGCCATGGAAAACGTGCCGGGACGCTTTCAGACTATACTTTTGCTGTGCTTGACGGAGACCAGCTCAGGACGATAGGAAAGGCATACTCTGGTCTCACTGACAAGGAGATTGAAGAGATGACTAGGAGGCTGCTCTCGATAGTGGCGGAGGACCACGGATACAGGCTTGCAGTAAGACCCGAAATAGTCCTTGAGGTAGCGTTTGACAGCATACAGAAAAGCGACAGGCATGACAGCGGGTTTGCTCTTCGATTTCCAAGGATAAAGTATGTCCGGCAGGATAAGACGCTGCGCGACATTGACACAATTGACAAGGTCAGAAAGATATTTGAAAACCAAGCTCACGTAAGGCCGGGCTAGTCCATTATCAGGCCGGTGTCGTCCAGGTAGTTGCAGCAGCGTATGCAAAAGTACGCGCCCCTGTACGAATGCATCGAGGGGGCGACACTTTCCGAGCTGCCGCAGCCGCCGCATGTGGGCGACATCTTTTCGCCATCAATTGCTGCTTGCATATGTCGTGCCTGTGCGCCAAGGATTAAAAGCTCATGGATGTAATGATACAATACATTTGCAAAGAGCAATCCTTCTGGCAGGCGGAGTCGCCGCGGCGCTTGCAATATTTTTCATCCTCTCGCTCTATGTAATTCCGCAATCATTTCAACAAGATGCCATGCCCTCTATGCCAGAAGCACTGGTCAGCAAGGTGACGCTTTCGTCTCGGCAGATAACACTTGGAGAGCCAGTCTCGATATCTGTTACTGGCACAAACGCCGGCGATGAGGCTGACATGCAGATAGTTTCTATAGGCTTTCCGAATCTTGCCAATGGCAGTGACATCGAGGTTGTGCGTCATGACTTTAGGCAGTCTCCCCTTCTAGTTGAACGCGGGGATCCAGTCAGCGGGAACTACTCGGGGACTGCTTCTGTGCTCGCCCAGTATCCGTCGATCGAGGTGTTCAGCAGGCCCTGGGAGCAGGGCAGTACCTATACAATCGACTTGCAAGTCAGACCCGAAGCAGAGGGAGATTTTGTCGTATACGTCAAGTCGGTCGCTTTTCCTCATACGTGGGACGGTGCGCATTATCCTAGGGAGGGACTTGTTGACTACCAGCAGGAATTCGTCGAGTCCTATTCGATCGAGGTAACAAAGAGTTAAGTACCGAAAATGCGAAAAATTGGCGATGGACTATTTCAGGCAGGGCTCGGCTTCCCTTGCCTATGGCAGCCACCGGATTTTCCTTGTCGGCTCGATACTGGTAAGCAGCGGCATCTTGCTTGCGGCAGGTGGCGGCAGCTGGGACATCACAAACCACCTCCTCAACAAGCCTGAAACATTCTTTGCGCCTCCTCATCTGATACTCTACTCCGGCGTTGGAACGTCAGTGGTAGGAGCTGTCATGCTTTTGACGTCATCGCGATCCATCGGGAGAATTGCTTGGCCAGCCAAGCTAGCGCTTGCTGGCGTTGCGTTGCTTGTGTCGGCAGGGCCTGTCGACTTTGCGTGGCACTCTGCATTTGGCCTAGATGGCTTGTTCAGCCCGCCGCATTTCGTTCTGGTCAGCGGGATGGTGGCAACTAGTCTTGGTGGCCTCACAAGCATGATGTATTATAGGAGCATGTCTCTGCGCGGGGCCGAACGAATGCGCCTCCACCCAGCGCTTATCGTGATCGCAATCCTGCCTTTATGGCTCGCTCTATCCGGCGTAGTTGACATGTTCACCCTTCCATTTTCCAAAACTGTCTACTTCAATTTTGATCCGAATCCTGCCGCCGCAGTGGCCATCGCGTCAACCGCCTTTCCTTTTGTAATTGCAGCTTGCCTGTGCGGCGCATCCGCGCTTTCTGGAAGGCGATTTGGAGTGATGTCATTGACAGGCGCGGCATTTGTTGCAACAGGCGCGCTGACTTCGATTCTCCCCTCAGACTCGCTCCACAGTACCATTCCGTTTTACCTGCTTGGCATGATCCCAATAGTGGCAGCCGACGCCGTAATGTCGTACCGTTTCTGGCGGCCTTTTGGCATTCCCGTCTATGCGGCCGGTGCCATACTCGGCGTGACATTCTTTATGCTGTACTATCCCCTCATTACGCACACGTACAACGAGTTCATTGACATAAACAGGCTTGTGTGGCCCAGCGTGACTGCCGAGATCTACTTTGAAATGATGCAGACAGTCTATCCTCTCTTGATTGCACCGTCTGCGGCTCTTGGAGCAGTCGGAGCGATAGCTGCAAACAAGCTCGGCTCAGAGAGAAAGATTCTATAAGAATCTGCCAGCATTATTTTGCAGTACAACTCTGCAGACTCTTTTAATAACGTAGCCGCATCTGTACGAAAGAAAATGCCTTCTCTTCTTGAAATTTATAACATTGAATCTTCTAAGAGCTTGCCCCGCCAGTTTCTTATGTGCGACTTTTGCTTTTGGGCAGCTTCTGCTATAAGCAGCCGGAGGCATGACTTGGTTTCCTGCCCGCAGTGCAGCCAGCAGCTGTCAAGGATACCGCTTGGCAGCAACGAGCAATTTACTTTCAGCTATGAAAAAAAGCGCGGGGTAGAGCTGGCGTTTACTTCAGCCCGCTAGCGAAAGATAATTCATAGGCTCTACTGTCGCAGGTGAGCAGACGTTGCAGTACCCGCTGTCAAACGGCTGGCTGCATTTTTCTTCGCCACAGCCATACACGACGCCGCACCTCCTGCACTGGTGCACGCAGTGCGTTTCTGACAATGTGACATTCTGTGCATACTCGCTTTTAACGGGAACGTGATAATCTTACAGAAATTGGAAAGGATAAATGCTCGTCTGCCAGATCCAGAACATAGTTGTTGCAGGGCGTCCCGTACCTCGTCGTTGAACGGAGCGGTTGCACAGCCACTTTTTATCTGCAGGATTGCATCGCTGGCATGCAGGAGCATCTTGCCGAGGGCTCGGTCAATGTCGTCGTTACATCTCCCCCGTACAACATCGGCGTAAAGTACGGGTCGTACGTCGACTCCCTTCCCCGCGAGAAATACCTTGAATGGCTAGATCACGTAGGAATGGCGATAAAGCGAGTGCTCGCGGACAATGGATCGTTCTTCCTAAACGTCGGCAACAAGCCAAAGGACCAGTGGATTGCATGGGACGTTGCGGCTGTCATGAGAAAGCACTTTGTGCTGCAGAACGTGATGCACTGGGTAAAGTCCATAGCGATTAGCAAGTCAGACGTCGGGAACTATCAAAACATCTCCGGCGACATCGCAGTCGGACACTTCAAGCCCATAGTAAGCGACAGGTTTCTCAACGACTGCCACGAATACATTTTTCACTTTACAAAGAAAGGCGACGTGCGCCTAGACAAGCTCGCGATAGGCATACCGTACCAGGACAAGACAAACATTGGCCGGTGGAAGTCTGCGGTGGCCGACAGGCGCGACAGGGGCAACACCTGGTTCATTCCATACGAAACGATTCAGAGCAAGAGTTCCCGTCCTCACCCCGCAACATTTCCCGAAAGGCTGCCAGAGATGTGCATCAAGCTGCATGGAGGCGCCAAGCTGGTACTGGATCCGTTCGCCGGGATAGGCTCAACGGCCGCGGCCGCCATACGTTCAGGCGTTTCGTTTGTAGGATTTGACATCGACAGGGGCTATCTCGAATCGGCAATTGCACGGCTGCAGGGCAGCTAGCTCTTGGTCGCTGAAATTATCATTACGGGGTTTCGGGCGAGCATCATGGTACCTGTCGTCACCTTGCGCGCCTTGGCTATTGTGACCTGGGTGACATCGACTTCGGCAAGTTTCAGCTCGGCGGCTGCTGCCAATGCATGGTACGTCGTCTCGATAAGTATCGTGTCAATTACAAGCCTCCCTCCTTTTTTGAGCTTGTCAGCCGCTAGCCGAATTACCTGCGTTGCGTCGCCCCAAGTCCCTCCGACAATAACTGCGTCCACCTGGGGCAGGCCGGGCAATACGTCCTGTGCCTTGCCAAGTATGACCTCCGCCCTTGCC
Organism: Nitrososphaera sp.; assembly: GCA_022545875.1. Lineage (GTDB taxonomy): Archaea > Thermoproteota > Nitrososphaeria > Nitrososphaerales > Nitrososphaeraceae > Nitrososphaera. The sequence goes on along the minus strand of JAKEIF010000170.1, from coordinate 5,263 downwards.
CCAAACTTGTCCAAATTTTTCTTTGTCAGATCTATAGCATTGGCGTCAAAGTCAATCGCGTATACCGGCCCGCGCGTCTGAAGGCATAGCTCGACTGTTATGCTGCCACTGCCGCAGCCAACATCTATGGCAGACTGGCCCTCCCTGAGCCTCAGCTTGCTTATCGCTATTGCTCGAATATCCTCCTTTGTTATTGGCACTTGTTCTGTCCGCTCAAAAAGCTCGTCAGGAAGTCCCGGAGTCCGGCAGTCCCATAGCAACTTGTGGAACCTACCAGTTGCCGGCTATTTAATGAGAATGGACTGGTGGATGGCTGTGTAGACTATAATCATGAACGTAAGCAGCAGAAATATGAAAGGAATGATTCCGTCCGTCGCGACCTTTCTGCGCTTTTCTTTTGGCACGTTCTTGGCCATCCGCTTGCCGACTCCAAAGGATACAAAGTAAAAGACGACTGCGATAAGGATGGCTATTCCGACCGAAGTATTTTGGTCATACTCCACCTGAATGACGGCGCCCGCAACGATGCCGGCGATTATCCCTGCAATTGCCCGCATGTAGTATACCCGGTCGAATACGTCCAAGTTTCCTTTTGTGGTTTAAAACGAGCTGGTAAAAATCGTTGCGGCGGTGTGGATTGTTTAATATGCGCGTTATTTCACTGTAGGCAGGATGGAGCTCTCAGGCATCGAACTGAGGCATCTGGTCAATGAGATATCGGTCAGAGCCGCAGGGGGATATTACGTCAGCGGACTTAACGCCATTACAAAGAGTTCTCTTTTGCTGAGGCTGCATCACCCCGTCAAGGAAGACATTATCCTGGTGCTTTCTACCCGGGGCATATGGATAACAAAATTAAAGTTCAAGGCGGTGGAGCCGAACAACCTCGAGGCATTTGCCCAGGCGCACCTTGAACGCTGCAAGTTCGAATCAATAGAACAGGCAGGAAGCGAGCGCATTATTTCGTTGAAATTCAGGCACCCTGCTGACGGAAGCGTGAAGCAAGTGGTGTGCGAATTCTTTGGCGAGGGCAACATCGCGATTTGCGATGAAGCAATGAAGATACTTGCAATACTCAATCCGATTGAAGTGAGACACAGGACCCTGAAGGCAGGGCTCCGCTACGCGTATCCTCCGACGCGGGGCCTTGACGTGTTCCAGGTGACGCCCGAGCAGCTGCTCTCGCTTAGAAACGAAGCGGCAAAAGTCGACGCTCTCCGCTGGATAGGCAGGGGAATATCGATGCCCAAAAAGTTTGTCGAAGAGGTTGCCAAGAGGGCGGGCATCGACGCGGGAAAGCAGGCAGCCCAGCTATCTGACGAGGAGGTGCAGAAAGTGTACTCTACTATCAAAAGCCTGGTCGAAGACGTAAGCACTGGCAAGAACCACGAACCCGTCGTCGTGCTGCAAGGAGGCAAGCCGATTGAAGCGCTTCCCCTGGTCACAAGCGAGGTAGAAAAGCTCGAAATAAAGCGCGTCGGCACGTACATGGATGCCGTAGACGAAGTGCTCAGCGCGGAAATACTGGACGTCGGCAGGAGCAGCAAGACAGTCGAGCTCGACAGGCAGATCGCAGTCCTTGAACACGACCTGGAAGAGCAGAACAAGGCAAAAGAGGCAGTCATTCAAAAATCAGCTTCGATACGCAAGCTGGCCGGCGGGCTGATGGCACTTTCATATCAGGGCGCGGATGAGCCGGCTCTTGAAGCCCTGCTTGCGGAAAATTCCGCTGCGATAGTAAAGGACAAGGGCGTCGCATACATCGAAGTATCTGGCGAGAGGGTGGAGATGCAGCAGAACCTGGCCAAGGCAAGTTCGCTATTGTTTGAAAGGGCAAAGGAAATGGAGCGGGGCAACGCGTCAATTGAAGTTGCAAGGGCCAAGATTGTAGAGCAGATAGAAAAATTGCGCACCAAGACTGCGGCAATACACAAGAAAGTCATTGTAAAGGAGCAATCCTCCAAAGAATGGTTTGAGCGCTACAGGTGGTTTGTTACAAGCGACGGGCTTTTGGCGATTGGCGGCCGCGATGCATCTTCGAACTCTGCCTTGATAAGAAAGCACCTGACAGAGCACGACATCGTATTTCACGCTGAAGTCCACGGCTCGCCGTTTTTCGTTGTAAAAAATGCGGCAGCGCCTGCGCAGGAAGGACAAATTGAACCGAGCCTCAGCGAAGTTGCGCAGGCGACAGTTGCATTCAGCAGGGCATGGAAAGACGGGCTGTCAAGCGCTGACGCATACTGGGTGCTGCCGGAACAGGTAAAGAAAGGCGCGCCCACCGGCCAGTTCCTGCCAAAGGGATCGTTTGTAATTGAAGGCAAGCGCAGCTACCTCAAGGGAATCGAGATAAGGCTAGCAATTGGAGTCGCAGTAATGACCGGGCGGGAAACGCTTGTCTGCGGCCCGGAAAGTACGATAAAAAAGCATTCCATCGTTTACGCAGTGCTCATGCAGGGCGGAATGGATCCAATGACTGCGGCAAAGAAGGCCAAGTCAGAGCTTGTCAAGACTGCCGGCGACGGCGACCTGGCAGAGTCAATAAAGCAAATGAGCCTTGACGACTTTGTGCGCGCGCTTCCGACCGGCCAGTCCAGGATCTCGTTTACTGCAAAGGGGCAGCATGAAAGCGGGCTGGTGCCGCCCGCCGACGCTCCGCACGCAAAGTAATTTAAGCCGAGAAACCGCATGATTTTTCGTGGTAAAAAAGCCAGTCAGAGAGCATGGCGACGCACACATGACGACCAGAGTGCTTGTAAGGGACATCATGAACAGCCCCGTAGTTACAGCATCACCTGACGACTCTCTCCGGGACATTGCAAGAAAAATGAAGGAGGAAAAGATCGGGAGCATTGTAATCATGGAGAACAACAAGCCCCTGGGCATCGTCACTGACTGGGACATTGTTACAGGAGGCGTGGTCAGAGATGTCAAGCCCGGCGGGATAAAGGCAGGCGAAGTAATGAAGGACATCCACACCATAGAAGGCCAAGAGGGCATCACAGAAGCCGCAAGGCTTCTGCGCAAGCACAACATAAAGAGGCTCGGCGTGGTATACAAGAACAAGCTGGTCGGGATAATCTCTTCATCCGACGTAATAGCCGTCACGCCCGATCTTGTGGATGTAGTTTCTGAAAAGGCCGCCATAATCAGGGGCGAGCTAGGTATTGCAAGGCCCGCCGGCAAGGTATCGGGATACTGCGACGAGTGCGGCGAGTGGTCCGACCTGTTGCAATACGACGAAGGCACCTTTATTTGCGAAGTCTGCAGGGGCGAGTCGACTGCCGCCGAAGCAGAATGAGATAAGGTTCCTAGCCGACTCGATGCTCGGAAGCGTTGCGCGCAAGCTCCGCATTTTTGGCTTTGACACGCTTTATGTGGCGCACGTGGAAGACAGCGAAGTGCTGAAAATCGGAATAGATCAGGACCGGATAATCCTGACAGCCGACAAGGAATTTTTCAAGAGGATAGTAAAAGTAAATGCAAAAGGCGTACTTGTCGGCGGCTCTAACGAAGTTGAAGACATTGTGCACATACTGGAAAAGTATGGCATTACCTCAATAGATGGGATAGGAATATGCTCTCGCTGCTCGATTTGCAACGGCCAGCTTGCCGAGGCTAGTTCCAAAGAAGTGCAGACAGAGCTGCCTGAAAAAGTGGCACTTCTCCATAAGGAATTCTTTCGCTGTACAGATTGTGACAAGGTCTACTGGGAGGGCAGCCACATCAAGCGAATCCGGGAATTAGCGAAGCGCATTGACCTGGACCTTGGAAAAGATCACAAGGCGAATTGAGTCTATCTACAAACTGCCATTCAAATTTGATTAGCCCGGCCCTATCTTGGCTCATGTGCGGGCTTCTATTCAAGTCGACAAGAAAGTAAAAGAGCGGCTGCGAAGGGATCCATCCAAGTGAATCCTACAATGCGGTCTTGGAAAGGTTGATCCAGCTGCAAGTAGATGAATGCGAGCTCTCGAAGGAGACATTGCGGGAAATCGAGCGGGGTCTTGAAGATGCAAGGGCTGGCAGAACTATTTCAATGAAGGAAGTCAAGGAACGGCTCGGAATGAATTGACTCTGCAAATTGAGGAGGGGCTTCCCGACTTGAGTGTAATTTGCGAACAAATTGACCCATCAAAAGGTTAAAATCACGTGAAACGGCGAGAACTGTCAAATGAGTTCGAACTCTGCGTTAGAGCGTACGATCAACAAAGTTTTGTCGCAGAAAGAAGCAGAACTTGTTTCTCAAATTGATTCTGCTTACCAAGAGTCGCTGAAAAATATTGAAACTTCTCAGGGCAAGCTTGAGGCTGAGCGCACCAAGATAGTCGAGGCTGCCAAAAAGCAGGCCGAGAATCTAAAGCGCCAGGTTGTTGGATCGAGCAGGCTTGCAACGCGAAACCAGGAACTTCTCATGATTGAAAACGCTGTCAACAGCGCTTTTGAACAGGCAAGGAAAAAACTTGCGTCTTCCGGCGACAAGGACAGCTACAAGACCCTGATGACAGGCATCGTTGAAGAAAGCGTTTCGTCCGTGGGCTCTGGAGAAGTGACCGTAGAGTGCAACAAGGGCGACGCTGATATGGTAAAAAAGATAATAGCGGATTTACAGAAAAAGAACCCGAAGGTAAAGGTCAACTTTTCAAGCCAGCCGATAGACGTCATTGGCGGAATCAAGGTAAAGTCTGGAGACGGCAGCATGACCTACGACAATACTATTGATTCTCGCATTGAACGGCTCAAACCTTTAATAAGGAAAAACATTGCCCAGTTGCTGAGAGGAGAGGCGTAGAAAAATGGTAGTAAAGGGAAGGATCGTTTGGATCAGCGGGCCGGCAGTCAAGGCAGACGGCATGTCTGCCGCAAAGATGTACGAGACAGTCGAGGTGGGAGAATCAAAGCTCATCGGCGAAGTAATCCGTTTGACAGGCGACATTGCATTTATCCAAGTTTACGAATCAACCTCAGGCTTGAAGCCCGGCGAACCAGTGGTAGGAACCGGCCAGCCGCTTTCGGTGCTTTTGGGCCCGGGGATCATTGGCAAGATTTACGACGGAATCCAGAGGCCACTTGACGAAATTGCCGCAAAGTCCGGCGCGTTCATTGGAAGGGGCGTTACCACAACTCCGGTGGACATGAAGAAAAAGTACAGGTTCAAGCCATCTGTCAAAAAGGGCGACGAAATAAACCCAGGCTCGATTCTGGGAACGGTCGAAGAGACTCCGCTCTTGACCCACAGCATACTTGTCCCTCCAAACCACCC
>JAKEIF010000169.1 GCA_022545875.1 Nitrososphaera sp. | reverse complement strand
TCGGGTTTCAGGCTTGCCGTATTTCTCTCATCAAAACATGGACCAATGAATCACAAGTTTGTAATGGATGAAAAGATCGCCGGCGTATCTGGCTCCAAATATTCCTTCGATGTGTGCATTTACAACCGGCTGACTGGAGAATTGAAAGCAGTCGCCATGCAAAACAACAGCACAGGCCAGAAGGCGTCAGACAACAGGGCCATATCTGAATTTTTGCATGCTATCGAAGACGTCGCTCTGGCACACCGCAGTCTTTACAGTGCGTATTATTCATCATCCTATGGATATGAAAATGCATCTTCGATAAAGAAAAATAGCAAGAGTCGGAATAATGACGAAGGCAAGAAATTAGAAATTAAGTTCCTTGAATATAACGACAAGATGTACTTTGAGAACAAGCCGCTCTCAGAGAGATTTGCCACATAGTCGACTATATCACAACCCGCTAGCAGTAATGTATCAAAATTGCTAATGACTGGTGTTTTATCATGTCGAAGAATTTGGATTCTGAAAATGCCTCAACCGAGCAAGTGACGAGATGAATTACAAACGCGATGCTCAACAAGAAAGGAGACATGAAATACTTTTCCTCTCATTTCCAAGGCCGTGTAATAGGGTCTCGGAGTAAATAGGGATTAATTCGCAGGAACAACAAAGCAAGGCAACACATGGCGTCAGCGGTTAGCAATCCGCGCTCATCCAACATGCCAAATGTATTGATATGCTCAGATGCTAGAGATGCATGACTGAATGCAATATGAATGAAAAAGAAAAGAAAAGCGACTGTCACGCTATGACTAGTCGTCTTCTGCGAACGCGTCAGTCCACTCTATCACGGTGATTGCTTCTGACTTGCTGTTGTTGTTTTCGCTGCTCTCACTTACGTCATCTTCTCCGTCTACTTTGACGATAAGATATGCCGGTCCCGTGTCTGCGTCGTCTGGCAATTCAAACTGTACGTGGACCATCCTGTCCTTGCCAGATTTGAGGTTGTTGACCTCTTTCTCCCCAACTAGCTCGTCACCTGAGTCAAGTGTATTGTCGCTTGACAGGTAGATGCTAACCATGTGCTCGCCTGCGTTGCCTGTCCCTTCATTTGCTTCCTTTACAAATGCGCTGTATTTCTTGTCCTGCTTTACATTGTCCGGTGCGCCAAAGAATTTCGCTACCAAGTCAGCCTGACCGCTGGAGCCTGCACGCAATCTAAAGTGAGCATCGTCTGTGACTGTTTCACCTGTGGTGATTATCTCTGCTAAAGCGTCATGCTCGCCAACTGTCAATTCAGTCTTGTCAATAGCGATTTTGAACTTGCCTGACAGCTCTGTCAATGAATATCCGTCTGTCTTTATCTTGACTGACCCGTCAACTGAGACAAACGCCGCGTCAGCTGTTATAATGTCGCCATTGGCGTCAAACTCTAGGACCTTTTCCTGCAGAGTGCCTGGGTCAAGTGTTATCCTTATCCTGTCAAGTGGGTTTCCTGTGTCAAGTGCGAACTTTAGTCGCAGTATCTGAAAGTTGCCGTCGTCTATGCGAGAGTTAACCGGCACCGCCCAGAGGTTTGCACTTGAAGCTGCGGCTGCGGATTGAATCGTAGACACTGTCGTTGACGCCGCTATTCCCAGCGAGAGAAGCGCTATGACTGCAAGCCTCAGAGCGTATTTTTGTCCGTTGTGCGTCTGCATCTGAATCAATATGCAAAAGGCCCGTCAGCTAATAGGTCGGATTATGTATGACAACCTACACCGATTACTACTGTTGAGGCAGTCTCTAGAGTAGCATATTTACATTGACAATTTGATGATATAACTTCTCAGGTGCTTGCTATCAGATATCGTTACCACGAGCAGGCACAGTCCTCATAAAAGGTCAACTGCAATCAACTAATAATTCGCATAGACAGACCATAACTTGCGGCTTTGCTCGCAAGTCTAGAAAATAATTGTTGCCCCTTGAATCTGGGGCTGAATGTAGTACTGTGAATATGCACAGCTTTAAAGGCTTCCAGCAGAGTATGCCTGCCAGTGTGATTATCCCGAGCCTAGGTAACGCTGCACTTCTTGCTGAAAAACGAACAGTGAGCCAATTTGAGGATTATTCGCTCAGTGAGCCGCGCATAGTCGGGCTCTTTTATCTCGATGCCAAGCATTCATCGCTACCATACCATGACAAGAGTGATGATCTCTCGGCAGATATAAGAAGCCGAGAAATAGGCATTGAAGACAACACCATCAGGATCGAGGACGACCATAGCAGACAAATAAATAATACAGCGTCTGTACTTCACTGAACTCTGGAACGTTTGTGACGGAAATGAGAATCCTTTGGTATAACTGGAGAGACATAAGAAATCCCGATGCAGGCGGGGCTGAAGTGTTCACCCACGAGGTATGCAAAAGGCTCGTCAAAAATGGGGGAATAGAGTCCATAACCCTGTTTACGGCGAGTTTTGATGGGTGCAAGCCCGAAGAGGTTGTCGACGGGGTTAGAATCGTAAGGGCAGGCAGCAAGTACAGCGTGTACAAAAAAGCCAAGGAATTTTACAATGGAAACAAGGACAGCTTTGACCTGGTTGTCGACGAGATAAACACAAAACCGTTTGACACTCCATCCTTTGTTCACGACAAGCCAATTGTCGCATTGATACACCAGCTGGCAAGAGAATTCTGGTTCTACGAGACCAAGTTTCCGATCAATTTGCTTGGCTATTATTTTCTAGAGAAGTTCTGGCTCCGCAAGTATCGCAATATTACAACGGTCACAGTTTCTAATTCGAGCAAGCGCGATCTTCAAGATCTGGGCTTCAAAGATGTTCGCATTGTTCCGGAAGGCCTGTCGTTCTCACCCTTACAGATGCTTCCCGAAATAGAAATCAAGCCAACTGTCTTGTTTGTGGGCAGGCTAAAGAAAGCCAAAAAGCCAGACGACGCGCTGAGGGCATTCCGCATAATAAAAGACAAGGTTCCTGATGCTAGGTTATGGATAGTTGGGAGCGGCTATATGGAACAAGAACTGAGGCAGATGGCTCAAAAGATGTTTCCCAACGAGGCATCAGATATTACCATCTTTGGAAATCAAACGACTGATAAGAAACTTGAACTCATGTCAAGGGCGCATGTTCTCCTAGTGCCTGGAGTGAGAGAGGGATGGGGTCTGGTTGTGACAGAGGCTAATGCCATGGGAACTCCTGCGGTGGCCTATGACGTACCTGGACTTCGAGACTCTGTGATAAATGAGGTGACAGGCAAACTGGTTACAAGGGATGATCATTTGGGAATGGCTATTGAAACCATCAACCTGCTGAAAGACCACATTAGGCGCAAGACCTATGCAAAGAATGGAATGGAAAACGCAAAGCAGTTCAAATGGGAAACAACAGCATCCCACATAGCTGAAATACTCGGCCAGTGCCGAGTAACCTACTCTGGAGCATCGAAAGAACAATTTGCCACTTAGTGTAGTAGTCTTGGACGATACCTGCGACTGACTTATCCTCCAATACGCGATAGCGATTAGACACCCTCGGGTGCTTTTACATGGTGATCTTGGCTATCTTCATGTTCATATATTCCAGAAAGGGGCTGGAAAAACTTAAAGTCAGTTTAGCGTGTCGTATAATATCATGCCTGCGTCATCGATTTCCCTGCTGACGTACATGCTCGCTACTTCCTCACGCGACAGCGCCCTGTTCCATATGCCAACTTCATCAACGTCCCCTGTAAAATACTGGGGCTGATAGACGCCTCCTGATTCGTAGAGTGAATTGGCGCCTAACCTGACTGGTCCGGCACCTTCGCTGTCCGGCTGCAGCCGCGTCGTCCTTCCATCGACCTGCACTGCGTTCACGTACAGTTTCAGCTTGTACCCGTCGAACGTAACTGCTACAAAGTACCACTTGCCGGTATTGTATGCGATGTCGATCGGTGTCTCTACGAACACATCCGTTCCATTGGATGATTCAAACCCTGCTTCGATCCTGTTGCCGCCGCGGCAGTCCGGGTTGACTTCTAGTGCTCCGCAATCCATCCATATCCCATAGTTCATGTTGCTGTTCTCAGCATCGGTGCCAAAGCCGCCCTTGTTTACTATTGGCGTTTTCCCGTCAAGGCTGCCTGTATCTGCTGTAGTCCTGACCCAAGCAGTTACGGTAAAAGAATCGTCCAAGCTTAATGTTTCTGTGTCGTTCGCGATGTCTCGGAATTGGCTGCCATTGGCTGGAAATAGATGATCCGTTATTGTAACGGTAATGGTATCACGAGATGATTGATGGCCATCACTAACTGTGAGCAGAAACGCCATTCCAATTGGAGAAGGCTTGTTGTTGAGTTCGGGTACTACAAAGTGGGCAACTGCAGAGGTCGGATTATCTAGACTCACAGGAGGACCAAATGTCTGCACCCAAAAATACGTCAGGCTTTGACCCTCAGGGTCAAAACTGGCGGAACCGTTCAATGATATCACGCTGCCTTCGTGGCCAAAGATATCGGATCCAGCGCTAGCAACCGGTGATGGGTTTGGACTGTCGCTAACGAATATTTGCACCGAGTCAGCAAGTGCGCTCGAGTGCCCCTCGTTGTCCGTTACAGACAGGGCGAAGGTCAAAACGGCGCCTCCTGTGCCAACCGAGGGTGCAGTGAATGTTAACATGGCTGATGTATGACTGCTCAAGGCGACCAGTGGACCGCCCGTTTGAGCCCAAGCATATGAAAAGATCGAACCGTCAGAGTCGGTGCTTGCAAGGCCGTTGAGCGTAACGGGCGCATTTTCTGCTACAGTTAAATCCGGCCCGGCGTTGGGGGCGGGACGACTGGCGGGTTTGTACAGGACCTGCCCTGCTGTGTTAATATTTCCAGTGTATGCCGCCCATACTTCCTGTGAGCTGAGAGATCTATTCCACAAACGAACCTCGTCAATATTCCCTCGGAATGCACTACCCAAGTCGCTTGTCATCCCAGAGTTGTAGCCTATCTTGAGAGGCTGGTGTCCTGTATTGTCTGGAAGTTTGTTTGTAACGTCCTTTGTTGCAAGGGTGCCAGTTGCCAAGACGCCATCAATGAATAGTCTCAACGCCGAGCCATCATTTGATACTACGGCATGGTGCCACCGGCCATCGTTATACTTCAATTCTGAACTTACGAACGTTTCTCTTAGTGCAGGAGCTACGTTCTGTGCCTCAAACCCTGCCTGTATCTTGCCGCCGTTCTGGCCGTAATCGACCCAGATCCCATAGTTCATGTCATTACCTGTGCCATCGCCATTGAATCCACCTTTGTTTACAATGATCCTTTTTTTATCATTGCCTACTTGGCCATAATCATAATTTGTCTGGAACCATGCCGCGACGGTAAACTGGGTTAGTTGTAGAGAAGGTGTGCTCGGAACTGATATCTTGCTGCTTACCTCCGATCCACCATTAAATTCAAAGTATTGGGCATCCGCGAACTTGTTGCTGTGGGTTACCGTGAACGAATCTTGAACCACTCCGGGACTTGCGCTTTTGTCGATAAATGACCCTGCGATTCTATTCTCGCTGTTCTTTACTTCGACCTTTAGAAAGCCATAGGTCTGCCCGACCCTATTTGCAGTCTCGGGTGCAAATCCACTCCACGGGTTAACCGGGCGCCCTCCTGTCCCAACAGTAACATGTATCTGGCCTCGGGGGTCACTGTACGAGCTTAGGCCGTGATCCGTGATTTGCTCGATTAGCGCGGTTTGACTCAAGTTATTCGAACTATGCGTTAGCGGCATAAACCGCTCATATGCGTTGACATGACCGGCAAGCACCAGATCAACCCTGTTTCTGTCAAAGAGTGGTTGATAGACATTCCTAAATGCAATGTTGGCGGAATTGTCTCCGCAACTGTCGCACTCTGAACGGTACATTGGATGGTGAAAAAACACTACAATCCACTTTGTCAGCAGATCTGTACTGGCGTACTCAAGATCTGCCTTTGTAAAATTGTACTGCGCACTGCCAACTTCAAAGTCAACATTTGTGTCAAGCGCAAGAAAATGGACTCCTTTGTAATCAAAAGAATAGAACGTGAAACCATCTCTAATGGCAAAATGATTCAGAAAATCCGTCCTCCCTGTGGCGTTGAAATGACCTTCACAATCACCAGAATCCGAACTCGAAGAGTCGCATCCAGTCTCGTGTTCGCCTAAGGCTATCGGCCTGAAAGCCGAATTGTGCATGGTACTATGTAGCGATGGAAAATCCTCAAGGTCATCATGCCAGCAAAGCATGCTTGACTGGTATGAATAGTGCCCAAGGCCAAGTACCACCTCTGGATTGTGTTCAGCCATCTTTGCAAGTACTTCTTTTGACTTTTCAAATCCATCAGAATTCTGATGGTTGCTGCATCCAAAATCACCTGCAGCTACAAACGTGAAATCGTCAGGTGCAGCCTGGACTGTCCTTAGCGAATCAGGCAGAATCGCAAAAGTGCTGACTAATAGCGTTCCTATGATTACTACTAGCATAGCCGTAATTCGGTGATTGGCTCTGCATGAAATCGAGTTACGCAAGCAAATCACTAAAGGCTCCGCTCAAGCCCTTCGAAACGAGTGGCATCGGCTTCAAATTGAGGGAGCCTCTATAAAAGAATACAAGACACTAGATAGCCGCAAATATGGTGGTGGAGCTACTTTATTTGATGGTCTATACTCTTGGTCGCTCTCTGCGAACGTCACTCCACTTCAATCGCTCCTGATCACTTTCAGTTCCAAATTTAGGAAAAACATTTCTGCAGGCAATGGCCCTAATGTATCAATCGCGGTGCTCGCTAAACTGCGGCGAGGCATTCTATGAATTCAAACCTGATCTAAATTTCAATCCTTGCGTTTGCCTTTGGAGCTTTTCCGGACGCTGGCCTTCAGCGCATCCAAGAGGTCTCTGCCGCCTTCCGCCGGTGCTTCTTCTGCAATAACATGATGTTTGCCCTGAGCCTTTGCCTCTATCATGTGTTGCAGCTGGGTAGCATAAGAGTCAGAATAATCGCCTATATCGAGCTGTTCTGAAGTCAGCTGGTCTACAAGTGTCTTGCCTAATGCTAACTCTTGTTCTTCAAGTTTGAGCTTTATCCCCGCAATTGTAGAAATCTCCTTTATTTCGTCCATGGGCTTCACCTCGTCAAGATAATGAAGAACGTGCATGACAATTCCGCGCTGGTACGCCCTGAGTGCTACGAGTTGTTCTTTTTCTCGCAAGACGACTTTTCCGATTGCGATCTTGCCCGTGCTTTTTAAAATGCTGACAAGAAAGATGTACGCCTTATCGACAGTCTTTGAATCAGGCGCGGCATAGTAGCTTTTTTCAACGAAAAGAGGATCGAGCTCAACTATGCTTACAAACTCCTTGATATCGATCGTTTTTGTAGTTTTTATCTTGATGCCTTCAAGTTCCTTTTTTTCAATAACGACATAGCTGTCTTTTGTAATCTCGTAACCTTTTTTTAATTCTTCATACGGTACTTCTCTCTCTTCAACCGGGCACCATTTTTTGTATTTTATTCTATGACCGTTCTTACATAGCTGGTTGAATGAAAAAGTAGTATCTTCGGTCGCGGAATACAGTTTGATCGGGATATTTACGAGACCAAATGATATGCTTCCTTTCCAGATACTTCTGGCGGCCATCCGCTGTCAGCTGGCAAGCTGAGCTCCCTGTCATTTAACGACTAGCTACACATGAATAATGACCTTTAACAGTGACATTCCTAATAGCTGTCTTTCTATCAGCTTAGCTAGAGAAAATAGCTATGAACGCAGTAGCTAGCTGGTTTATCTCCAATAAGATTCACCTTTGCAAGCACGGATTAGTTTCCGTCTTGGTTCCCCGCTGAGGAATCCTTGGGCTCTATGCTCCATCTGGATCTCGATAGGTGGGGACCAAATTCCTGCTAAATGACTACGCGAATATCGGATTGCTCATGTGATTGCCTCGTTGGACAAGAGGATTACACAACTGGGTGGAAATTCCCCGATATTACCAATGAGAATAACTCCGGAATTTTCGAAGCACTAATGTGGAATCAAAAAGTGGTAGGACATGGGGCTGCGGGAGTATAAGAGAAAGAGAGATTTTAGGAAATCGCCTGAGCCATCAGCTACTGGCGCGCAGTCACGGAAGCGTGGTAAAGTGCTGCGCTTTGTAATACAGAAGCACGCGGCTTCAAGGCTACACTACGACTTCAGGCTCGAAACTCCGACCGGCCTTTTAAAGTCGTGGGCTGTTCCCAAAGGCGTATCTCTGGATCCCGCGGAAAGAAGGTTGGCGATAATGACAGAGGATCATCCTGGGGATTACGCTGATTTC
>JAKEIF010000168.1 GCA_022545875.1 Nitrososphaera sp. | reverse complement strand
TAAGGTGTCCGGCGTGAGGCTCCCCATTCATTGTCGGAGGCCCCTCAATGTAGCCTACAAGTTCCCTGCCGGCAAGCTCATTTTCTAGATGAGCCCTTAGGTCAAGATTATCGATATAACCGCGAACTTCATTTTCGATTGCCTTGGCATCGAACTTTGTAGCAAATTCCATTGGTATCTATGCGGAACTCGATAGCGCGGCCTGTGTTTATGTTTTTGGCTAGTTGAGAATCAATAGAATTATATTTTAAGGACAGGGCGATAAATCCGAAAAAGAATTGACACTTGTTGACAGCCTGAAGGCAGGCAAGAACCCGCCTGACGAAATTAATGTCGTAATCGAGATTCCAAAGGGAAGCAACATCAAGTACGAGATCGACGACGAAACGGGCGCAATCTTTGTAGACCGCAAATTATTCACCGCAATGTTCTATCCGTGCAACTATGGTTTCGTTCCCCAGACCAAGGAAAAGGACGGAGACCCCGTCGATGTTTTGGTGCTTGGCAACGACCCAATTGTCCCCGGGGCAGTAATCAGAGCAAGTCCGGTTGGCGTGCTCATTACAGCAGACGAGGAGGGAGAAGACGCAAAAGTAGTTGCCGTTCCAGTCGCCAGGGTGGACCCCTCGTTTTCTGACGTCAAAGACATCGATAGCGTCCCCCAGTACATACAGGATCAGATAAAGCACTTTTTCGAGCATTACAAGGAGCTGGAAAAGGGCAAATATGTCAAGGTAAAGGGCTGGGAAAATAAAGAAACTGCAAGAAAGAAAATAAGCGAAGCGATCGAGGCATATAAAAAATAGCTAGAGCGCCTTGAACTGGTCACTCCATCTCATATAGGCCCGGATCATATCGACACTCACGCTGGGCTTGCGTATTTTCAACATCTCTTTAAAGTCCAGCCCGATGATGGGTCTTGGGTTCGTGCCAGACTCCATTGCCTTGCCGCTTTCAAATAGTTCATTGACTACCCTGAGTTGCACCGACTGGCAAATGTCCTTGATGTCACTTGCGCTGTAGCCCTCAGTTGTCCGTGCCAGCTCGTCCACCTTGAGCGAGCCTTCGACGTTGAGTGGCCGGGTGTACTGGCCAAACAGGTTAGTCCTCGAAGCGATATCAGGTAAGGTGACATAGATGCGCTTCTGGAACCTTCTCAAAAATCCTGCTTCCAGGCTCCACGGCTTGTTGGTCGCGCCAATTATGTATAGCTGTGACTCTTTGGACTTGCCGTTGATTCCGTCCATTTCAGTAAGGAACTGATTCTTGACTCTGACCTCTCCTCCCACTTCGCTGTTGCGCGTCCCAAGGAGTGAATCTATTTCGTCAATGAATACAAGGACGGGCACTCCTTCTGTTTCATTTAGTGTCCGCGCCATCTTGAATAGTTTTGAGATGTTTTTCTCTGCCTCGCCGAGCCACTTGCTCATCATTGAAGCGGCGTCGACGTTGACAAAGTATCCGTCGATTTCTGCCGCGGCTGCGGCTGCAAGCAGGGTCTTGCCGCATCCTGGCGGTCCGTAGAGCAATATTCCTCTTGGCCAGCCAAGGGGGAATAGATCAGCCCGTTTCATCGGGTATACGATTGATTCCCTTATAGCCCTCTTTGCGTCCTCTAGCCCGATTACTTCCGCCCAAGTTACCTTGGGCTTTTCCTTTATCACGAGGTCGTCAAAGTCGGCCTTGAGAGTCTCGACATTGCCACCTGATTTTGTGCCCGACGCCGACGGCTTTGTTCCATGCCCGTTCAGAGGCTCCTTGGTCGAGTTTTCGAGTTGCGCAGGGGAACTCCTTTCTTCTTCGAGCCCATGCGACATCTGCAGAGCCTTTATTCTGTTCTGGTAGGCGTTTGCCCTCTCCATGTATACCTTGTTTAGTTTGTAATCCGGATAGATCTGCACGAGCTTGACCAGCGCGTCGATGGCGCGCTGGTATGACTGGATAGCCATGCCTCGTGATCCCTGTGAATCCTGCTTGATTGCCTCGGCCGCATATTTGCTAGCGCTATTTTCTAATTCCTGTGGTGCCAGACTCATAACTACAGTTCAAGCAAGAGTTTCGCTCTAGGTTAGAATTACCTGTGTGTAAATCTATGTTGCCTAGCAAACAAAATTATTTGCACCTTTCAAATGGCAACCTCTTCGAGCTGCTCCTTTTCCGCTGATGCCTGAGCAGATTGTCGAGTCTCTCCCTCTTTTTTAGAAATCTCTGTTCGCGAATTGCTCGAGGCAAATGCAATTTCTGCAGAGACCTGGGCGAGTATCGATGGGTCGATCTCTTCCTTTGACCCCGATGACATTACGCTCGAGACGTGTGAGATCACTTCATGCATTTGCGAAAGCGCTGCTTCGGCCACTGGCACGAGCTCTTCTATGTCATCTTTGATTTCGTTTACCGATTCTGCGGCCCCACTAATTATCTGGATATACTCCTCCAAAAAGCGTGCTGATTCCACCTTTTCAGACATATCTCTAAGTATGAGTTCTCCATTTTTTACGAGATCGAGTAGCTTATTCAGCTCCTGTGCATTATCGGATGCACCTCCATTGGCCAAGACTGTGTTTATCCTTGATTCAACTCTTGAGCGAAGTAT
>JAKEIF010000167.1 GCA_022545875.1 Nitrososphaera sp. | reverse complement strand
CACGATGTCCATGTCATGTTCTATGGCCCAGTCAATTCCCTTTATCAGGCCACTAAAGGATCCCTTGCCTCGGCTATCAGATACTTTGAGGGCGTATATTTCGGCTTCAGGCGCAACGCCAAGGATACCTTCACCGTTTTTGGCTCCTGCGATGATTCCGGCCACATGAGTGCCGTGCCCGTTGTCGTCCATCGGGTCATTATCGTCGTTGATAAAGTCATAGCCATCTATGTAGTTTGGAGATAGGTCAGGATGCGTATAATCGACGCCGGTGTCAAGGACTGCCACTTTGATCCCTCGACCTGTCAAATCTGAAGAGTGTGCCGCCTCGGCGCCAATGGCGGAAATACCCCAGGACTGTGAGTACTCTGCAGATTCCAGAGAATCGCTTGAAACCACGGCGAAATGACTATCAGGTTCTACGAATTCAACTGAGGGATTTGCCAGCAGAGTAACGTAGTGGTTAAGAGGGAACGTTGCATGGACCATGCCTAAACTGCTCGACTCACTGATAATATTTCCTCCCAGCTGATGAATTAATTCCGGGTCATAGTTGCCCTCGGAAAAGGCAACGATTGCATTAACATCGGGTGTATAAAATACGAATGCGGGAGCGAGAATAAGAGCAACGAGTGTCGGAAGAATCGCATAGTACATTTGTCTTCGAGGTTTTTCAGCATGTTCTAGGATAAGAATCGTCTAGAACAATTTACTGTGAAGAAATGACTTGCAAGCTAAAAAGAATGGACGAAAGAGACGTCCATTGTATTCAAATTAGCGCGATAATGTCGAAAAATGATTGCCCATCAATCTACCAGGCTACATTGGCTTCTAGCAGGGATGTCGTAGCCGCTACGCTTTTGGCGCGGTATCCAATGGCTTGACAGGTGTCTGAAATGGCATTGCATAGTCAGGCAAATCTAGGGCCATTGTCTTGCCAGTCTCAAATATCGCAGACGTCTTGCCGCCATAAGTGCACTTGATTATGGGCAGGACGGTCATTGAATCGACGATGTCTGCAACCTTGTAGTACTCTATGAGCTTGCGGGACTCGTACACTGTCTTATTCTTTCGCCGGAATCTCTTTTTGCTCATGAATTTGAATGCAAGGATAATGTGCCTCTCGGGATAGATGCTAAACATGTTCATTATCATTTTGCATCGCTCCACTTGGTCTTGCGGCACATAGAGAATATCGCTAGTGCCCGATTTGGCTTCTATCGTCAAGAGTATCCCAGAGTCATTATTCACGGCCACAATGTCTGGCAGGCCTGTACTGCTTCCACCCAGTCGTCGCGAATGCCAGTGTCCGCTATTCAGGCGCTGGACCAGGGTGTGCTCATAGCTATAGCCGCGACTGCGCCTAATGTTTCCCAAGCAGAAACAGATCCTTCTTGGCACTCCTTTAAAGTTTCTTTGCGGATAGGCAATCTTTTATTGAAATGAATTGCTAGTCTGGCTATGACAAGTAGCATCCAGTCCTCACTAAATGAGATTGACGCTAACCTCAAGGACATACAGGACAGACGCGAAAAATTGATCAAAGGTACCCGCGATATCATTATGCTTTGCAGCAAATCAATAATCGCCCTGCACCACGGCAAGACCGAAGAGGCAAAGGAAAGCATGGTTCAGGCAAAATCGATGCTTGAAGAATTTCGCGCTTATGCGAAACATGACCTCTCTAGATACATTGTTGTTGCCGAGCAAGAACTAGTAGAGGCCCACGCGCTTCTTTCCGTCATGGAAAACAGGATACTGCCCTCTATTAACGACGTAGGTGTCATGGGCGAGTCGTATCTTACCGGCCTGCTTGACTGTGTCGGAGAGATCAAGCGGCTGGTTTACGACAGGATGCGCTCTTCCCGAGCGCATGATGCAGAGAAGCTCTTTGCAACGATGGAGGAGATTTATGGTGCAGTTTATCCGTTTGCCGCCTACGACAACATAGTGCCCGGGCTGCGCAAGAAACTGGATGTAGCTAGAATGTTGATAGAAGATATCCGAGCTGTTGTCACGGAGGAGACAAGAAGAAAAGCCATGATTGAGGCTGTTGAAAAATTGGAAAAAAGAGTTTCCTCGTAGAAATCGAACAGGCCCGGGAAGCCATTTATCCTTAGGTGCAGCAGGGTTACTGGATGACGGAATTCACCAAGGCGGTAGCTGGATGCATAGCAAACTGGGGAAGAATAGTCACGGAATGCAATGGCGACAATGCCTGCCTTGAGGAGGCGTCAAGAGGTTTGAGACAATGTCTAGATAAAGCATTCCCGGATTCAAAGGTACTTGACCTGCAGGGGGACAAGGTAAACTATATGCTTTCTTCGATGTTTTTCCTTGCCAACAGGCTTGCCAAGGCGAGCCAAGGGCTTGCGGAATTCGACAAGCTAATAAGCACTACAGGAGAGTTGTCAAGAAATGAAGGCAAAGACTCTGCAAGGCAGGGAAAATTCGCAGAGTTTAACAAGGAACTTGACGAAATATTAGCCAAGTACTTCTAGTGGAAATCTTTAATTCACGTTTCAAGGGTACTTCTCCTTGGTAGAGTTGTTCCACTCAGTCCTTATGACCATAGCCGGTACGGAGTGGATAATCATAGTCCTGCTTGCTGTGGTTCTGCTTTTTGGGACAAAAAAACTGCCACAAGTTTCGCGCAGCATAGGTAAGGCAGTTGGAGAGTTCGAAAAGGCTAGAGAGATGTTCAAGAAGGAGATGGAAGAAGCGACTCAGGAGGCAAAGGGTTTGACCAAGATGCCTAAAATATCAGGACCAGTATCGACAGAGCGAGAGAAACTGGAAACTCTAGCAGATTCTCTGGGGATCGATGACCATGCAGGACTCTCCGACGAGGAGCTGCGCGCACTGATTTCAAAGAGACTGGCCAGTTGATTCCTTAAATAGTGCCACTAGAGTTGGGCTCCACAACTCGCACACAAAATTTATAACATTAACTTTTTTAGAACACTGCAATGGTAGAAAGTGGAAAAAGCTCTTCAGCGAGTATTAACCCGTTCGAAGTCGCTCTGACCCAGCTTGACGAAGCAGCGAAGCTGATAAAGCTTGATTCAGGTTTACACAAAGTTTTAGCAAGCCCAAAACGGGTGCTGATTGTTTCAATCCCAGTGAAAATGGATAACGGCCGCATTGAGGTTTTTACGGGTTTTCGTTCACAGCATAACGACGCGCGCGGACCATACAAAGGTGGAATAAGGTATCACCCGCAGGTCAGCATTGACGAGGTCAAGGCGCTTTCTATGTGGATGACATGGAAATGTGCAGTCGCCGACATCCCATACGGCGGAGGAAAAGGTGGAATTATTTGCAATCCAAAGCAAATGTCCGAAGGAGAACTGGAACGAATGACTCGCCGTTACGCGTACGGCATTGCGGACATCATTGGTCCACGGACAGATATCCCGGCGCCAGATGTTTACACAGGAGGCAAGGAGATGGCTTGGATAATGGACACATATTCAGCTTTGAAGGGTAACTTTGTACAACCGGAGATAATCACAGGCAAGCCAATAGCTTTAGGCGGGTCTCTTGGCCGAAATGAGGCGACCGGAAGAGGACTTTCAATAACTGTACGGGAGGCTGCAAAGAAGCTCAAGATAAACTTGAAACAGGCCACGGTTGCCGTGCAAGGATTTGGCAACGCAGGGCAGTTTGCATCTCAGCTTGTACAGGATCAAGGCGCAAAGGTGGTGGCCGCTTCTGACTCCAAGGGCGGAGTGTTTAACAAAGCAGGAATGGACGTCATCGCCCTGAGAAAGCACAAGGAAAAGACGGGCTCCGTAACAGGGTTCTCCGGCGCCAAGGCGATCAGCAATGAAGAAGTGCTTGAAACCGATTGTACTCTCCTTATCCCGGCTGCATTGGAAAACCAGATCACCGCAAAGAATGCAGGAAAGGTCAAAGCGAAAATTGTGGCAGAGGCTGCCAACGGCCCCACAACGCCTGACGGTGATGATGTCCTTTACAAGAACAAGATAATGGTCATCCCAGACATACTTGCAAACGGCGGAGGAGTGACGGTATCCTACTTTGAGTGGCTTCAAAACCTCAGAAGGGAGTACTGGAGTGAGAGCGAAGTTAATGAAAGGCTGGACAAAAACATCACGAAGGCGTTCCTTGACGTCTACGATACTCATGAAAAATATGGAGTTAACATGAGAAAGGCCAGCACTGTACTTGCCGTCAATAGAGTGGTGGAAGCTGTCCAGATGAGAGGACTCTGGCCATAGATCTTTTATTAGAAAAGAAAATCTGAAAACGAAAAAAGAAGTTTACTCGGTGCTAAACGAGTGTCCGCACGAGCAGCTTTTCGTCACGTTGGGGTTGTTGATTTTGAAACCAGATCCCATCAGACTTTCGATATAGTCGATGTTTGCCCCTCTCAAGTACCTCTGGCTATAGCTGTCAAGCAACAACTTTACCCCGTTCTGTTCAAGAATTCTATCGTCCTCGTCAGCCTTTTCTTCAAATCCCATGCCATAAGACAGGCCAGCACAGCCGCCGCCTGATACATAGACGCGGAGATAGAGGCCGCCATTTCCTTCTTGCTTCATAAACTCTGCGACCTTTTCAGCCGCCTTCGGGGTTATTGTCACTGCTTGACTCTGTTGAGCACTTTCCATACGACAAAAATTGGCTTTTTTGATATAATAACTTTTTCCCCTATTTACCGGGTTGCTTCAGCGGTAGCCGCCTCTTTGGCTTGCTCGGGCTTTTTCTGTTCCTCCGGCTGGGCATAGTTCTCCACAAATCTCACGTTTTTTACAGCCGAGACAAACTTGAAAATGTCATTGGCAACTGCGCGTTTGATTATTTGGAGGCCCTCGGCGAGGTATGCTTCTTCGGGCAGCTCTATTTCAAGCTCTGGAGCAGACAGCTTTAGTTTCATTTTGGCATCGTCTAGACCCATCCTTCTTCTGGTAAGTGCCTTGACCT
>JAKEIF010000166.1 GCA_022545875.1 Nitrososphaera sp. | reverse complement strand
TGGCTGGCCAGCGAGAGTACGGGCGAAAGATCAAACTCACCTTGATGGACATTCTAGGCGGAAGAGAATGCAGTTCTTGTGGTAATGAGGATCTCAGGGTTTTGGAATTAGGGCATAAGAACGGTGACGCAAGCAGTTTAAGAATAACAGGCAGTTGCGACGTTTCTACATTATGCACCCGGAGCTAGCCAGAGAAATTCTACGGGTATCCTGTGCCAACTGTAACAAAATAAAGCGCTATGAAAAGCAGGAATGGCTCGGAAGCGCCGTACCCTCAACGCAATGGTATTCGTTCAAATTGCAAGGCGTTGACGTTCATATTATAACTTAAGTTTGCTTACAGTTAGAATTACTCGTTAATTTTTGCTTTATAAGGAATCAACTTCTGGGGGCAAATGGCAGTTCGCACTTGACTGAAGAGTCGGTCGTTTCAAAAATTGCCTTTATCCCGACTGTAACCTCAAAGCCTGTCTTGAGATATGCCTCCAAGAACCGGGATCCCTTCTTTCCGAGCCTGTGGCGTATGACTATGCTCATTTGACCACCTGGCATATGCCTCTCGTCATAGGTGCCAAGATGGCCGTACCGGCAAATCACTTTTTCAATGTATTCCATAATCCCTCTTTCGGTTATTTCCTTCTTCCAGAACATCAGGGTATCAGGCAGAGTAGACCTGCCAAGTTTGGTTCCCAGCTCGTAAACTTTTTCTTCGCTAAGCTCTTCAATAAACATGGTCAGCGTTTCGCGGTTAATGACTATCATGTCTATTTTAGATAGGTATCTTGTGAACTCTGAATATCTCCTGAGGATTATGCCGACCAGTGCGTTTACCGATATTCCCATATGGATGGCTTCTTCGTCAAGTACATGCAGCACATCTCGCTCAAATCTGAAGGAGCGTGTAATGGATGCCCTCGCGTCCTCTGCCACTTCAGACATGATATAGTGAGCAGCTGATCTCCTTTAAGGAGCACGAAGATGTATTATAATACAGTCTTATGTAGCAACTTGCACTACATTGTAACACTTCCGGCGCAGTTGTAGACATGGGTCTTAAATGAAAAGCTCCGTAACATCGTGACGATATGAGCTATAAACTCGCATCTGAGACCGATACTTGTGCCCTTTGCAATAGCAAGTCGATAATTTTTGACTCTGAGACGAGCGAAGCAATATGCTCGTCATGCGGAATGGTATTGAGAGACAATATAGAGTCAATGGGTCCCGAATGGAGGTCCTATTCAGGCGATGACGCCGAAAGCAAAAGCAGGACAGGCATGCCCTCCTCGCTGGCCTTCCACGACATGGGCCTTTCGACGTTTATTTCCTATTCTAATGTTGATGCAAACGGCGTCGCGATAAGCGCAGAGCAACGAAGCAAAGTGCAGAGGATGCGCCGCTGGAACAAGATCTCTAGTAATAACCGAAGTTATCACAGAAACCTAAAGAATGCCTTTGCAATTCTAAGCACGATAAAGGACAAGCTTTCACTTAGCGATACTCTAATAGAAAAGGCAGCATATAACTACCGCAAGGCCCTTGACCACAAGATCATAAAAGGAAGGTCAATCCGTGCGCTGATAGTTGCTTCCATATACGCCTCATGCAGGGATTTATCAGTCCCGCGAACACTTGAAGAAATCGCCACAGCGGCAAATACAGACGCGATATTCGCAGGCAAGTGCTACAGGCTCTTGGTGCAGAATCTCGAGCTGCAACTCCCAGTTATCGATTCCAACAAATACCTTGCGAGGATAGCAAATAAGGCCAAGGTCAGCGAAAAGACATATCGTAGTGCGCTTGATATGCTGTCTACAATCAAGAACGACACAATCTCTCACGGGAAGGATCCTAACGCGCTGGCGGTCGCAGTTCTGTACGCCGCATGCCTAAAGGAGGCAGAGGACGTCAGCCAGGCGCAGATTGCCGTGGCAGGAGACATTAGCATCGTAACCCTCAGAAAGCGGTTCCAAGACGTACGAAAAATCTTCCCCGTTTAATTTTTTGAGGAAAACGAGGATTTAAATACGGTAGAGGCAAAATTTTTCCAATGGTAACGGTAGATCAGGTTCTTACTTCTCTGAAAAAAGTAGTGGACCCTGAATTGCACAAGGACATTGTGTCCATGGGAATGATTAAAGATCTCGCGATAAATGACGGCAAGGTCGCTTTCACGCTCGAGTTAACAACACCCGCTTGTCCTTTTAACAGCGATATCGAAAAGGATGTCAGGGCTGCAATAGATGGTCTTGGCGTTAAGGAACTGAACTTGAAGGTGACTGCCCGCGTAATGGAAGGCAGGGCGGTTAGCATGGACGAGTTATTACCAGGCGTTCGCAATATCGTAGCGGTAGCCAGTGGAAAGGGAGGAGTAGGAAAGACTACGGTTTCTGTAAATCTAGCACTTGCGCTTGCAAAGACTGGCGCAAAAGTTGGTTTGCTTGATGCGGATATCTATGGCCCCAGCGTGCCACTAATGATGGGCTTGAAGGCCTCTCCGGAAGTCATCAACAATAAGATTCAGCCTCCAGAAGTCGATGGCGTAAAGGTAATCTCTATGGGCTTCTTTTATGAGCAGTCCCAGCAGGCTGGTATTTACAGAGGTCCAATCGTCTCCGGCATCGTCAAGCAATTTCTAACCGATGTCAACTGGGGAGAACTTGACTACTTGATAATTGACCTTCCGCCAGGGACAGGGGACGCTCCTCTCACCATAGCGCAGACTATTCCGATTACCGGAATACTGATTGTCACAACTCCTCAGGACGTGGCAATGAATGTCGCCGTTAAGGCCATTGGCATGTTCAACAAGCTCAACGTCCCCATCATTGGAGTTGTGGAAAACATGAGCTATCTAGAGTGCCCTCATTGCACCGATCAGATCTACTTGTTCGGACAGGGCGGAGGAAAGCGGATAAGTGATGACTACAAGATTCCGTTTATTGGCGAAATACCTCTGCACCCCGGTATCCGCGAGGGTAGCGATACTGGCAAGCCTGCGGTCATTTCGAATCCGGAATCGATGCAGGCACACGCATTCAGCAAAGCCGCCAAGGTGATAGCCGGTCGGATCAGCATTATCGCAGCTGAATTGAAAGCCCAAGAACAGGCCGAACCTGCAAAGTAAGGTCATAATGCCTGTCAGTCCCGACGACCTTCAGAAACTAAAGAACCCATTTGGCGAGCTTATTCCTGATAGTGAATTAGATGAGCAGCGTATACGCGCTACAATCAAGGGTGCAAAATTTGTTGTTACGGTCGGTGATGCCACCACCGAACGCCTTGTCTCATTCAAAATAATACCGGATATTGCGATTATCGATGGAAAAGAACGCAGATTAGCAACCAATCATAGAGCCAGTTATCCTGCCAGAGAATTGCAGTGTGCAAATCCCAGTGGAAGCATAACGACAGAGGCACTGGAGATATTGCGGCAGGCTGTGACAGGCACCCATCCCGTTCGAATTGTAGTAGAAGGCGAAGAAGATATGCTTGCACTGCCGATGTTCTGGATGGCCCCTGAAGGCTCTGTAGTTTTGTACGGACAACCGCTCGAAGGGATTGTTGCAGTGAATATTAGTGCGTCAAAAAAGAACGAAGCCAAAGACTTAATGGATAGAATTGGGATCAATTAATTTGGGGGATGAAGATGTGGTGGCTGAATGATATTGATGATTATGTATACCAATTTCTGACCCCGAATTCCTTAGCTACTTGTCGCAGCCGCAGCCGTCGCTTCCCAGGTCAGCCGGCCTGATGTTGTATTTTTTCATGCATTCAGGACAGGCACTTTGGCCAAAAGGTATTCTTGCGTTGCAGAAAATACATGCCGCTGATTTCCCCTCTGCCTTGACACTTTCCAATGGAGATAATCAAGGCCGATGGCTATTAAATATTGTTAACCCCTGAGTATCGCATTCGCTATCGCGAATTCTCTATGCCTGTATATGAGGCCTGTCTGAAATGCAAACAGGAAAGGCCCAAAAAGAGGGTTATTGGAAAGGTGTCACCAGGATTTTAGGACGATTTGGAGTGCTATGATGACAGCGCTTGCCACATAATGGGCAATTCTTGCGATCTAAAAAGACGCATTGGCAAATGTGCGACTTCATGTAGCTTTCCGCGGCCTTGGTCGATTCGCCAGTGCCGTTACAGAAAGGACAATCAGAATCCGTAATATCTATCAAACCTCTGCCAGAACAAACAGGGCACTTTTGAATATCGGTTTGAGCCATCTTTTCTACGTTGAATCCACTATAATTTAATCATTATCGACTCTTCAACAACCTAACTATAGTTTCTCAACCTGTAATCAGTTTTCGGAATTACATAACAGCAAGCTGCAATATACCTATTTTGTTTCTTTTTTCGGGACCTTAGACGGATATCGAATACACATGCCAAACAGGGCTAACCCTGATCTAAAATCTTCTGCAAGAAACAAAGCGTTACGTTACATATGGATGAGGCTCAAACTGAGCTCAGAGAAGCGCTACGATGAAATGGAGAAACCCTAGGCGAAGCGGCAATATCGAGGATAGGCGAGGAAGAGTTCCCATGAAAGCCGTAGGCGGAGGGATTGGCGGCATTATCATTCTTGTAATCGCATTGTTACTCGGCGGCGACCCAGGCGCTATCTTGGACAATAACCCGACACCCGGCATAAGCCCCTCCGGCGTCGATCAAACATCTCTGTCAGAAGAGGAGCGCGAACT
>JAKEIF010000165.1 GCA_022545875.1 Nitrososphaera sp. | reverse complement strand
GCAAGCCTGACACGGCTAATGAGACTCTTCTTGGAATGATGATGGACACCACGCCAACGCCAGACGCGAAATCGGTTGATTCTGAAACTCTAGTGTCGCTAACGCAGGACAGGCTCTGGCGTGCACTGAAGCGTCGATTTCAATATGATTCCACCCTAAAACCCGGTCAGGAATACCTGCTCAATCACGTAAGCTCAAAGACTCCGCTGGTCATCCTTTATGCGGATCTCGTTGGGTCCACGAACATGAGCATGACGCTTCCGATTGACAAGCTTGTAACAATCATTCGGGCTTTTACGTACGAGATGTCCTCGGTAGTATACCACCATGAAGGCTATGTTCTAAAATATGTCGGCGATGCCATAATTGCCTTCTTCCCTGCTAGCTACAACAAGCTTCTTGCCTGCGACCGGGCAGTACAGTGCGCCAGGTCAATGATCACGGTTATCAAGAACGGCATAAACCCAATACTGAACCAGTATGACTACCCGGAGCTGAACGTAAAGATAGGCATTGATGAAGGAGAAAACGTCATTGTCCAATACGGCGAGGACAAGAGCTCGCTTATCGACATTCTCGGCTATTGTATGAGCATTGCAGCTAAAATCACTTCACTAACGCCCCCAAACAGAGTTTCAATTGGGGAAGACGTCTACAAGATGTTGCATCCCGGAATTAGAACAAAATTCAAAGAAATCCAGTTAAACCTGGACGAATGGAAATATACCGAGCGCCATACTGGTCAGATCTACAAAGTCTATACGATGCAGGACAGCAGTAGGTAGTGCCGCACCGATAAGGATGTAAAGGCGCTAACGGTACGACTTTTGCTTTCTGCGCCTTGCTCCAGGTCCGCCGAACTTTTTCGATTCGGTCTGTCTGCTGTCGCCTGACAACAGGTGCCTGTCATATTCGGTTAGTTTTTTCCTAATTTCTTCGCGGATACTCTTTGTAAACGGATGCTCTCGGGGGTCCTTGCCGCCTTTCTCTTGGCCCGTCAAGGCCCTAGAAATTGCGACTGCGCTTGCGAATGCCTGACCCATAAAACCTCCTCCATGAACCTGAACGTTGATATCTATTCTATTCCTCAGCTCTCCAACCAATGCAAGGGGAGTCAACACCAATTCCTTTGCAACGTCTGGACTCACAAGTTCTGCAGGTGTGTTGTTAATCCTTACCTTGCCGCTTCCTTTTGCAATGCTCGCAACTGCCCTGCTTGACTTTCTCTGGCCCGGATAAAGTTCAACCTTGTTTGTCATGGCTAAAGTCCCTGCCATCCAATCTGCTTGGCCACTTCGCCTATGGTGATGTAGTATGATTCAGGCTTTCTTATCTTCGAGTCAGCAAAGGTCTCCAATTTGGTATCCTTCATTTCTTCTGGAACCCCGATATATACTCTAAGCCGCTGGTGAGCTTCTACACCACTTGTCTTTCTCTTGGGAACCATGCCCCTGACCATCTTTGAAAGTATGGTATCGGGACGCCTTGGGTGGAAGGGACCGTGGATTGGATTTGTTACAGAGTTGATTTCCAGGTGTTCCTTGTAGAGTTCAATCGTCTTGTACCTATATCCTGAAAGCATTGCCTTCTCTGCATTCACGATGGCAACCTTGTTGCCCTGAAGGAGAAGTTTTGACACGTGTGAACACATTCTGCCGGCAATGCAGTTAGTAGCGTCGACGACTATTTGCTTGGGTCCTGAAGGCTTTTTCTCAGCCAATTAT
>JAKEIF010000164.1 GCA_022545875.1 Nitrososphaera sp. | reverse complement strand
CTCAGCCGTAACGAAGCATGCAGGGTTGCTACATGCAAAAATAATATTCCTCACGTTGTGCCTGTTTCCTACGTTTTCATAGATGGCGCTTTTTATTTTGCAACCGACTATGGAACAAGAAAACTTGAAAACATTGAGGCTAACAAGAACTTGGCGCTAACGGTGGACATCTATAGTTCTGTAGGTAACAAGGCGGTATGTATTCAAGGTCATACGAATACCATTGAATCGGGTCCTGAATTCAAAAAACTGTACGACCTCTTTCATTCAAAGTTCGAATGGGTGCGGGAGAGTCCGTGGAAGCCAGGAGAGGCACCCTTTGTCAAAGTCATACCTTACGCCAAAGTCAGTTGGGGGCTTGACTGAATTAAGGACACGCGAGAAGGTTGACGAAGTCGCGGGCAAGATCTGCAAGGTCGTAATCCCAATCAAGAAAGAATACTACGTTGGCCAGGGCAAATCACTAGCAATCTGCACGTTATCGAGCCTTGACTTGCTTGAGAAAATCTCACAAACCCCATTCGTCATGGGCAGAGTCGCAATAGTCGGGAGGCTGCTTTCGGAAAACAAGGGGATTGACGCCATTGTAAAATTTGCTGCAGAGCACCCCGACCTGAGCCGTCTGATTCTCTGTGGAAAGGAAGTGAAGGGGCACAAGGCTGGTCAGGCGTTGCTGTCGCTTGCAGCAAATGGCACGGATAATGATGGAAGGATTATTGGTGCACTTGGCTCTTACCCTACTCTGCGCATGCCTAGCGATGTAATTAACGCATTTCGGAGACGAGTGGTGGTCGAGGATCTCATCGGAACAACCGACATAGACAGAATCGTCCATCTAGTAGCCTGATGTTTGCCTGTCCCGGTTGACCTTGTTCTTCTTCACATAGACTTGCACGATTTCCGACGGATCCATTCCCAGTTCTATAGATGCTTGCACCAAAAAATGCCAGATGTCTATCAATTCTTCCTTTGCGGCATCAGTATCAAAGGCAGCGGGCTTTTTCCACCACTTCCAATCAGTCAGGCGTTGTAACTCTACCGCTTCGTGGATGATTGCAGTCGATAAAGCCGATATCTTGCCTTCCAACGAGTTCGGATACCGCGAGAGATCCATCATAGACGCAAGCTCCTTTTGCATCGAAAATATTGATTCCAAGCTGTCCATAGTACCTCGTGAATGGTTCAAATCTAAAAAGTTTGACCATATTGGCTACCCCTGTTGACGTACCCAAAGCCCGTGCGAAAGCTTTAACGCATGACTCAGCTTTTAGCAATAGCAATGGTCTCTCCTTCTAACAGGCAGGCTGCACCGCAACCTCCAGCAGAAGAAAATGCTCCGGCTGCATCGCTTGGCAGTGTCCTGAGTTCATGCCTCGACATACTTCGCATTGAAGACCCAACGACACGAAAGAAGGCAGTCGAGTTTATCGGGAACGTGCCTCTGGGCACCGTTAATGCCTACGGCAAATGGATTACTGCTGTAAAGGCAATCGCGGATTCATGCGCAGTCACGAACCGTCTTTTTACCCAGTCTGAAATGTGTGACTTTTTGACAGTGGCAGCAAGGGGAGTTGACTCAAAGAGGGCTGGAAGTAAAGCGGTCACCGATGCTACATTTCATATTTATGTAGATATCATGGAGAATTACAACAAGCTAAACAACGCCGTAAGGCTTCACTATCCTAGGATAATAATTGACACGATATCTGCTCTGGATAAGGGCGTGGACACCCGAGGCGAATCTGTCGGTGTTTATGCCATAGATCGCTATTATCAGGAAAGAAAGCAGAGCGCGCCAATGGAGGATCCTTCGCTTACCTATACTGCCAAGGGATTGCCAGAAGCAAGCAGGCCGTCGGTTGGTCGGAGCGAACCTCCGTCATTTAACAGCGAGTTGGTCGAAAACTTGGTGCAAATAACTGGAAGATCAAGAAAGGAACTTGAAAGTTCTTTAGCCGCTCTTGCGAGCGTAGACATCAGGAAGATCAAAGATCTTTCTTCAAATTACAAGCGGCTACAGAAATACACGAGGCTCTCAAATAGTGCGGGATTTAAGAAAGAGGTGGAGAAAGACCTGGGCAGAAAACTCACGGACAATCAGCTCCAGCATGCGGCAAATTCTATACGCAAGGCGAATAGCTACATTGAAAATGTGCTAGACGGAAAGTTTGTGCCACATGGAACACACGGGATAAATCACGTAAAGCACAATCTAGAATACGGATATCAATTGATGGGACTTATGGAACCCCGGAAAAGGCGCTCGGCCTAGACCATGCTATTTTGAACCCGAAGCATGCGCTCCATGTTAAATCGGATATCTAGAAACTTTACCCCCTCTGCAGTTGTCCAGTAGGTCGATGATTCCCCAACTTCTATGAGTTTCTTGCTCGTGAGCAACTGGAGGATCCACCTGACCTCGTCGGTCCTGAGGCTTGATTCCAACTCGGAAATCCTTGTCGCAGATATGCCGGAGAGAGCAGCAGACAGGAAACGGGCAGCTATTTCATGTAGATCCAATAGGGCTAGCCAGACAAGATATCATTAAAAGATTGTGAGTCACGGTTCTGAAAATGGAGTACGGAATTAGACAAAGTCGTCCTCCCATCGCAGGAGCATTCAAACGCCCCATCGATATGGAGGGTCTCTGCCTATTTAGCGGAGGTTTTTCGGTTACCAATAATGCTAGCCATAAATTATTAAATTTTTCTGTGTTTAGACTAGTAATTCAAGTCATTGCGAATTTTTACATGATTAACTCCAGATTCTTTCCTTAAATGTCCATTTCTTGTTGAAAATGAAGTTACCAATCGATGCGATGATTACCCCTATGACCAGGGCAATGGCATAGTCCATTTGGCTTCCTTCGACGAGAAGATATACAATCGAGAGTTGAAGTAATGCCCCGATGGAGCTAAACGCAATGAACATGCCGTACTGGACGGCAGACCTCTTGCGGTCAAAGTTTCTGTCCTCAAAGGTCCATATCTTGTTGAGGAAAAAGTTTGACGTCATTGAAAGCAATATTCCAATGATAGTCCCGTGCAGATACCATAGCGCGGGAAACAGCTGATAAAGCGATACAGAAGCGGCATAATTCACAAGCAACCCAGAAGCCCCGACAGTATAGAACCTGCCTGCTTTAGAAAGGAACCTCACGGAAGCACGTCTCTCGGACAACTCGGATCGTCCGTGCCGGTATAGTCGATATACTGCCCGCATGTAGTCATAGATAACGGAGGCATCCACCTTACTAGCCCCAAGAGTTCGATTTCTGAATGTATAGGGGATTTCCTTCACTCTTACTCCTTTCAGTTTTACAAGCATCTCAAGGAGCATCTTGTATCCTATAGCGTCAAACTTGACATCGTTGATAATTTTGCGGCGGAATGCAAAGAATCCTGACATCGGATCCTTTATTTCGATTCCCAAGCCAACCTGAGCGATCCTGGTGGCACCCCTGCTCATGAGCTTGCGCTTAAAGGGCCATCCGATAATCGACCCGCCACTGACGTAGCGCGACGCGACAACAATGTCGCATTTAGGATCCTGGAGCTCTTCGACCATGTTTGGGATTGTCTGTGGAGGATGAGAAAAGTCGCCATCCATGACGACTACTATTTCGCCACATGCAAACTGCACTCCTGCGAGAATTGCAGAACTCAGACCCTGTTTTGAGGATCTGCTGACAACATGAATGTGGATGTTGCCGTCCTTCATTTGAGAACCCAGTTTGTTTGCGATCCCTGCAGTACCGTCAGGCGAGTTATCGTCGACCACAATTACCTCCGCAGCCAGTTGCGACGGTAGCGATGTAGTTATGGAGTCGATCATCTTTACAATCGTTTGAGCTTCATTGTATGTGGGAATAATTATCGATAACGCGACGCTTCTAGGCTCCATCAACTCCTTCTGCGAAGTTGGATCCACTACTATAGAATTCGCCGGTAGTGATATAAAGCCTTCACCTAAAAATCGGCCTCAGAGAGCTTACTGAGTAAGTGGGATTTTTAACGAGGGTCAGAAATACCCACAGATGCAATAGTAAATTCGACCGGTCTGCTACCGGGAGGTTGAATGAGCCTTGCGCGATACGTAGATCTCTTTGCATCTACTATCTCCAGTTTTAACTTGAAGTGAGAATATATGGAAACCGAGCTTCCAAGATACTCGCGTTGTTGCGAAGGAACAATAGCCTGCGCAACGTTCCTGCCTGCCTGATCGACTATTGTTGCCGGAACATTTCTCACCATGTTTGTAAGAACTATTGCGCATCGCGAAGAAATGGCCGATATGGCCAAGTCATGGAGATGCTTCATCACTGCAAGGTGCCTGGAAGGGCCAGAATACTCCGCCGAAAACAATGATGTCACAGTATCTATGATCACCAATTCAGGATTTAGGTCGGAGATTTTTTGAATGGCGTTTATTTGGTCAGCCGTCCCCAAAGCGCGCATGTAAGTAATCTTCTCTAGAACCTCGCGAGAGCCTGCCATTTCTAGGATTCTTTCCGGCCGGAAAGTGCCAGTGGTGTCAACGAACATTACCTTTCCGCCTTCCCTTATGCAGTTGACAGCAAGAGCGAAACATAACTGCGTTTTTCCAGAGCCGCTTTCTCCATACACATCGGTAATCATTCCACGGCGTACTCCTCCGCCTAATAGATCATCCAAAGACGCAGAGCCGGTAGATATCATTCTCAAGTCTTGTGGTTTCAATGAATGAATGGTCCTGACCAGCTTATCAACCTGCGCAAAGGAACCTTTTTATTCGAGCCATCGCGTTTTCACTTGCAAAGTGATCATCTGATTGTCATCATCTCCGCCGTCATCGCAACAGCCAAAACGTCCACTTACTACATTACAGCGTGCTATTAACCGTAAGGTTGCGGTGAGACTCAAAAGCGAAATCGAATACAAGGGGAGGATGAACAACGTTGATTCATACATGAATCTGATACTAACTGACGCCGAAGAATTTGACGGTTCTGACGTGCTTGCCAATTATGGCAAAGTAGTCATTCGCGGAAATAACGTATTATTCATAAAGTTAGAAAAAGAATTCTAAGCATGATAATATCTTCCGTGGCGGCTAAGATATGGTAAAAAAGTGGTTATTCACATCCGAAAGCGTCACTGAAGGTCATCCCGACAAGGTTTGCGACCAGATATCCGACGCAATCCTTGATGATTTTCTGCGACAGGATCCAGACTCCCGAGTCGCTGTCGAGTCCATGACTACCACCGGCATAGTCTTTGTCGCCGGCGAAGTTACTTCGAAATCCCGTGTCGATGTCCAGAAAATAGTCCGAGATACCATCCGAGAAATAGGCTATGACAAGCCTGATTATGGTTTCGACGGAGACTCGTGCTCTGTGCTCGCATCACTGCACGAACAAAGCCCGGATATCTCGATGGGAGTCACCGCTACTCAGGAGAAGGAACAAGGCGCAGGAGACCAGGGGCTGATGTTTGGGTATGCTACCAACGAGACCCCTGAACTAATGCCATTGCCGATAACTATGGCCCATCAGCTTTCGATGAAGCTTGCCGAAGTTCGCAAGAAGAAAGAGTTGGATTGGGTGCGGCCTGATGGCAAGTCTCAGGTGTCGGTAATCTATGAAGATGGAATTCCAAAGAAAATAGACACCGTGGTCGTTTCTACGCAGCACTCTCCCGAGATCGGATTGAATCATTTGCGCGAGGCAATAATTAACAAGGTTATCAAGCCAGTCTGTGGCAGCTGGGTTGATGGACAGACTAAATTTCTGGTTAACCCGACAGGAAGATTCGTCATCGGTGGGCCGCCTGGTGACACCGGCCTTACAGGCAGAAAGATAATTGCTGATACATATGGTGGAATGGGCCGACACGGGGGAGGCGCGTTTTCTGGCAAGGATCCCTCGAAGGTGGACAGGTCGGCGTGCTATATGGCTCGTTATGTGGCAAAGAACATTGTTGCGGCCGGGCTTGCCGACAAATGCGAGGTTCAAGTGGCCTATGCGATCGGCGTAGCCGAGCCGGTCTCCATCATGATCGACACATTTGGTACAGGCAAGATAGATGAGGTCGAAATAGAGGCAAGGGTCAGGAAGGTATTTGACATGAGGCCTGCAGGCATTGTAAAAACACTTGACCTGAAAAAGCCAATTTATCGTAAAACTGCTGCGTATGGCCATTTTGGAAGAAACGAGCCAGGGTTTACTTGGGAAAAGGCAGACAAAGCTCCGCTACTTCGCTAATATTAAAAATAGCCTGTTAACATAGATTCTATATTGCTGAGCGGGAGGTTAGCCGTCATCACCGGCGCCACAGGAGGGATTGGCCTTGAAACTGCGCGCAAGTTCGTCGAACGTGGCGCAACGGTACTGCTTTGCTCAAGAAAATTGGTTCGCGCAGAAAAGGCTGCCGGTGAAATCGGATCAGGCGCCATTGCAGAACAGTTGGATATCACAAGCAGCGATAGTGTTAGGCGCTTTGTTGCCAAGGTCTCTCGAAAGTACGGTGGGCTAGACGTCCTTGTGAATAATGCTGGATATCCATTTGACCGAAAGATCTGGTACAAAGAATTTCACCGAGTCAGTGATGATGAGATGAGAAGAGTTGCCAATGTTGACTTTATGGGGACGGTCAGAATCTCACAGGCTTGCATTCCATTGATGATGAAACGCGGCGGAGCCATTATCAGCATTTCTTCGACGCCTGCTATCGCGGGTCACACCGAGGGCGCACCCTATACACTTGCCAAGTCAGCCATTATCGCAATGACAAAGCACATAGCATTAGAATACGGACGAAAGAACATCCGAGCTTTTGTTTTGGCACTGGGGAACATTGCAACTGAGGCAACATTCAATTCCATGACGCCTTCAGAACGGGAAAAGGCGGCAAACGAGAATGCAATGAAGAGATGGGGGAATCCAAAGGAAATTGCTAATGTAATTGCGAATCTTGCAAGTGATGACTTTGCATTTGCAACGGGCAATACCATAATCGTAGACGGCGGGACAGTGCTCCGTTAAATGGTGGGCAAGGAAGGGGACGAGCAGTTCTACAAAGAGCTCGAGCTAGCGGAAAAGGAACAGGAGCTGCCTCCAGAAATTCGGGACAAGATGAAAAAAGGGGCATTGAGGACGGGATACACTACAGGCACCACCGCTTCAGCTGCTACAAAGGCAGCTCTTCACGCCTTGATAACCGACAATTCGCTGGACCAGGTGACAGTTTCGCTTCCCAAGGGTAGGTCTGCAACGCTGAAAGTGTCGTGGACACGAAGAGAGGGGAACAATATTACTTGTGCCGTGATCAAAGATGGAGGTGATGACCCAGATGCTACGAGCGGCGCCGAAATCTGTGCAACCGTATCATTCAACGAACATCCCGGGAGAATTGAAATCGATGGTGGCAATGGAGTAGGCAGGGTAACAAAGCCCGGGCTTGGTCTTGAAATAGGTAAGCCGGCTATCAACAGCACTCCCATGCAGATGCTAAGGCAAGCGGTCACTGAAGCAGCTAGAGAGCAGCTAAAAACCAAGGGAGTAGAAGTCTTGTTGACGGTACCGCGTGGCGAGGAGATTGCCAAAAAGACCGACAATCCTCGCCTGGGAATACTGGGAGGAATTTCCATCTTGGGTACAACGGGAATCGTGATGCCGTATTCAACGGCATCATTTGCAGCGGCAATCAGGCAGGGTCTGGATGTTGCTATAGCGGCAGGCGCCGATAGCGTCGTATTGACTACCGGAGGAAGAAGTGAGGACTTTGCGAAGGCTCTTTTTCCCACTCTTCCTGAACACTGCTTTGTCCAGATGGGCGATTTCGCTGGGTATTCCGTCAAACAATGCGCAAACAAGAATCTCAAGAAGGCTACTATCGCAGGTTTCATTGGCAAACTAACAAAGATGGCGATGGGGATAAAGCAGACGCACGTCGCCGGTTCACACGTCAATATGGAATTCATGGCGACCTTGGCGACACAGTGCCAAGCGTCGGGTTCAGTTATAGAAGAGATAAGACATGCAAATACGGCGCGACATGTTTCAGAAATTATCAACAAACAAGGATTGTTTGATTATTACGGATTGATGTGCAGAAAAGTGCACGAGCAGATGACTTCACACGCAGGCAGCAGTCTGGCCTTGGATGTGATCATGTTTGAGTTTGACGGCCGGGTTATAGGACGTTATCCCAGTTAGCGTCTCTTGTATTGTTCTTTGAGCATCTCTATTCTGGAGCCGTGTTTTTCCTTGTAGGATGCCCTGCATTCTGTGCAGCAAAAGAACCGTTGAATGTTTGCAAACTTAAGGACTTTAGGCTTGTCATGTACTGGTCCACCACAAAAGTCACATTTCAATTTTACCTGGAGTCCTTCTACATAAAGATGGAAATGCTTCTTTTGCTTCTTTAGGGACTGCAGAGCGTCGCCAAATTGAGCCTTACCGCTTCTGTCTACTTTCGAAAAATCGATTTCCAGCTTTATGCCCTTGATGAGGCCGATGTTAACGAGGCGATCATACCTTCCCTTGACGGTAGGCGTGCTAACCTTGATCTCCCGAGAAATAGCTCGAAATGACTTACGACCGTCTTCCATCAGCGATTTCAAAATCGCAAGGTCGGTGTTGTCAAGCTGGAAAGGCAATGAGAATCAATGGACACTATGTTCTTTTAACTTTGTTCTTCGTGCCGCTAGCTTCTAATAGCTTCGGTATGGAAATTTCTTCCAAGTGTTCAGTATAAGCAGTGTGAGCAAGAAAAACACATTGCTGCTTTTGATTCCTCTTGTTCTGTCCGCGTACACACACCTATGGAACGCTACCGGTTTTCCCGATATCTTCTATGACGAAGGTGCATATCTCCGAAGGGCATTGATAGTGTTATACTATCTGGATCCCCAAGAATCGGCGACGTACTATGACCACCCGTATTTTGGTCAGATGATCCTCGCTGCATGGTTCGCTATCACTGGCTTTCCGGATTCGCTCGAAACCTCTCCTACCGTTCAATCGATCGAGAGCATTTACCTTGTCCCGAAAATCTTGATGGGTCTACTTGCAATTGCTGACACTTTTCTGATATACAAGATTGTCCAGTATCGGTACAAAGATCCACGGGTCGCCTGTTTCGCCGCGCTCCTTTTTGCAGTGATGCCAATAGGCTGGTTTACTAGAAGGGTCTTGCTCGAGTCCCTGTTGCTGCCGCTTCTCTTGTCATCGATCTTGTTGGCCCTTCAAATAAAGGGCACAAATAGGGGTAGGAAATTGCAATTCTTGTTGGTGACGTCGGGAGTTTGCATGGGGCTTGCAATTTTCACTAAAATCCCTGCATTCGCTGCGATGCCTCTGATAGGATACCTCATTTGCTCGCAGTCCCGAGAGCATAAATTGAGGAACCTTGGTTCTTGGCTCCTCCCAGCACTGCTAATACCCCTCTTGTGGCCGGCCCATAGCATCTACGAGGGTCAGTTTGATAATTGGCTAAATAGCGTAATAATGCACACCCAGCGACAAAGCGACGGCATATCCACTATTTTCTGGAACTTTTGGAAAGTGGATCCCGTGCTCTTGATACTGGGAATAGTTGGATTGGGCTATTCAGCTTTGGTAAAGCGCGATTTCTTTCCTCTGCTTTGGGCCGGTCCCTTTCTAATGCTCTTTTCTTCCCAAAGCTATGTGCAGTACTTTCATGTTATTCCATTGTTGCCAGTTCATTGCATTTCCTCCTCCCTCTTGCTGAGTGATGTCATAAGGCGCCTCCCACTCCCAAGAGTCAACTTGCTAGAAATAGGAGCAATCGTGTCGATAGGAATTTTTGGTCTTGTCATCACGACGCTATTGATAACGACCAATATGACGGCAAGCCAATTTGGGGCGACCGCCTTTGTGTTGCAGATTTCCAACCAAGATACG
>JAKEIF010000163.1 GCA_022545875.1 Nitrososphaera sp. | reverse complement strand
CTGCCCATCACGATCATGTCGACGTTGAGTTTGTCTGCTGTTTCTGCAATTTTTGCGCCGGGGTCCCCAAGCTTTACTATGCGCTCGTACCTCTTTGCCTTCTTTGGAATCACGACACTTCGCAGCATCCGCCTGCCCTGTTCTTCCATTTCCTCGGCAAGGCCGGAATCGGTTGACCCGTCCTCATTTTCGTCGCTCCACTCTATCACGTTCAAAAGAAATATTCGCGCAGGAGAAGTCTCCTCGAAAAGATAACTGGCATAGCTCAGGGCGCGAAGCGATTCCTTCGATCCGTCCACGGCGACTAGGATCTTGCGCGAATCGTATTCCTCGGAGGACCTCTGGCTTGTACCCTCCTGCGAACCATGCTCTGCATTGTCAAGGTGGAGGGTGGCGATTCTTCTGATGACTTCTGCTATCGCCCTTCTGCCCTCTATCAGCGGAAGGAATATCACAATCACCGCTGCGCAGACAGTCCAGGCGACGGCTATTCCAACCCACAGGTGATAAACAACAGGCGTAAAGACGTAACCAGAAACGTACAGTGGCAGCGGCCACACCAGAACCAAAAGCAGGGTGAGCGCGATCGCATACCTGTAAGTGAACTGGGCAGATTTTCTTAGGAACCCTTCGTCGCTGTCATGCTCGATCATTGACCTGATCCTCTCGTCGGCTACCAGAATCCGCTGCTTCATGACTGCAAAGTTAAAGTTCTCAGGACGGATCCTGCTGCCAATAATCGATACCAGTGCGCCGACAGAAATCGCGGTGACATTGCCTATCAGAAGCGGCGTATTCTGACCAGTCGAGTAAATCGATATTTCGCCATAGATGACGTTCGCAGAGCCAACCCAGCTTCCTACACCAATAACCAGCCCGACTATTGCAGCAGAAGTCGCCGCGATTTTGTTTGTCTTTTTCCATACGATTGCCAGCGTTATCGGCGCTACTGCAGAGCCAATCAGAATCCCCATCGCCAGGTAAACGTACTGCAAGCTCGCGCCAACCTGCAGCAGGATTGAAGCAAGTATTCCCATGCCTACTCCAAAGCCAAGTATCGCCACCCTGGAGACTCGCATCAGTTCTCGGCCTGAGGATGAAGGTTTGACATAAGTCCTGTACACGTCATAGGTCACCAGCGACGACACGGCCACTAGCTCGGCAGACCCCGCAGAGGTTACCGCCGTGAATAGCATTGTGAGAAGCAGAATCGCGCCCACGTCTCCAAGCAGCTGGGACGCAGCAGTTGGGGCAACCAGTCCCATGCCTATTTGCTCAGAAGTCAGCGAAACTCCGACTGCCACAGCCCCCAGGCCAAGAGTTGTGGCCAAGGCAAAGGGGATTGCAAACCATGCCAGCCCTCCTGCAAGAAATCCTCTGACAGCTGACCGAGGCCTGGCTGCGATTGCCCGCTGCCAATATGCCTGGTCTACAAAGACAGTTCCAAAGTTGCCGATAAGGTTGATAATTCCAAAGACAAGCGCTCCGGCTGATGCCAAGGTAAGATATGCGCCGGCGGCGTTCCCTTCGACCGGCGATAGTGCGGATGCCGCCGTTAGCTTGTCGTACATGCCAGAGATTCCGCCAATGTGCGGGCTGACGAAATAGATCGCAATGACAAACACGAGTATCACGACAAAAATGAATGCCGTGTTTAGATAGTCAGCGAAAAATGTGGCTTTTAGTCCGCCAAAAAGCGTGTAGATTATGACCCCCACGGGAATCAAAAACGCCGCGATATAGATGTTGACGCCGGTCAGCGAATTCACTACGGCGGCGCCTCCAAGGACTAGCATTGCAGTGACTATGGTGTTGGTCATCAGGGCGAAAGACAAAAAGACCTTGTGCGAATGTTTGCCAAAGCGGGCGTAAATTATCTCGGGAAACGTATGTGACGTCGGCGCTTTCTTCTTGAGCTCAATGGCGAGTATTGCAAACAAAACAACCTGGATGCTCGCTCCAGCTGCATACCAGAAAGGTCCACTGATTCCAAACTGGTAGGCCACGGTGGAAGACTGCAAAAGAGTGGCGGCCCATGTCCACGCAGACACGACAGACGACGCGATTAGACCAGTCTTGACGTTTCTGCCGGCTGTGTAGAACCACTCAAAGGTCTTGCGAGTGCCTAGCCATTTCGTTTCTGCCTTGACCAGGAATGTTACCGCTAAGGCCATGACCAGTCCGACTCCGAGGAGGACAACGTATCCTATGCCCTCAGAGAGCATGCCCATGTCTTTCAGGCGAAAATGCGCCCTGGCAGTATTTAAGACTATGATATCCCACTTTCGATTTCTTCAGTAGATCTGTATTGAATCAGGCTCTACCATGAAAAATCTATAACGTACTTCCTACCACACACAATCCATGGTCGACGACGTTGACGAGCTAATTCTTTCTGGCCTGAGCAAGAATTCCCGCCAAGATGTCAAGGAAATGTGGGATTATCTGCGCGGTCATGGCCACAATTTGACAGAAGAGGAAATCGAGTCCAGGATTGCCAGGCTAGAGGTTGAAGGTGTGATTACGGGTTATACGATCTCTGTTGACATGAAAAAACTACGTCGGAGGACCATGCGCATGGCGCTTGTCACCTTCAAGACTTCACAGCACCTTCCAAAGAGGATAGAAGGGCTCAAGAAATATCTGGCAGATGCCCCCTTTGTCATCTTTTCCGGCAGGACCAGGGGAGGATATGACTGGATAACAGTCCAGGCATTTCTGACGGAGGAGATGGCAGACGAAGAAAGCGACATCTATCGCAACCTGTTTGGAGACATTATTCAGTCGTACGAAGTCTATGACTTTATACCAATGAAAGACCCGTCATTTCAGGCACTTTTGCACACGCACAAGGAATACAAAAAGTTCCTGGACGAATGGATACCGCCATTTTTGGGCAGGTAGGCGAAAAAAGCCTACTTTGCGGACCTTTGAGATGAGTTCCTGAACTTTATAGCCTCGTCAATCATTGAATGAATCTGTTTCCTCATGCCCATCAACATGCTGACGACTTCGGCGCGGTCGTTTGGCTCTACCGTGCTTCGGACCTCTTCTATGAGATTATCCAATCTTGTTAGGGTGACGCGGAGGGTGAGCGCGGTCTTTTTGGCAATCTTTGCTGGCTTTGGCATACATGGTTCCGAGTAGCTCAAGTGAGTATCGCTCAGGGTTTCTGCATAACCTCTGTCCGGCCTAATCAGTGCCATCTTGATCTCTCGAATTTCCCTGACAGTCAAATTCTCGTTGATTACCTGCGTCATGAGCTCTGCCTGGTTTGACGACGACAATGTGGTGAGCTCTATTGCCTGGCTCACGTTCAATCTATTTTGCGCAATCTGCTCCTTGACGCTGTCAGGCAACTTCAAAAGCTGGAGCCTATGGGATACGTACTCTTCGCTCTTGCCTACCTTCCTTGCCAGCTCGCTTACGCCTCCCCAGCCAAATTCTACAACGTATCTTCTGAATGCTTCGGCTTCCTCCACCGGATCCATAGATTTGCGCTGGATGTTTTCAGTGAGCTGTATCTCAAACGCCTGCTTGTCAGACATCTCGCGTATCTTGCATGGCACGAATCGCCACCTGAGAGACCGACAGGCCTGGAATCGCCTATGCCCGGCAACTATTTCGAATCCGTGTTCTAGCGGGCGGATGAGTATAGGTTGCAGAAGACCGTGTTCCCTGATGCTGAGGGATAGGGTTTCAGTCTCCTCACTTCCCTTTTGGATTTTGTCTCTGACTGCATACTGGGACGGGCGTATCATCTTTATTTCGATTTGCTCGACGATACTTGTGTCCACAAACTCCATGCGTGGTAAAATTGGGGAGAACTACTTATCATTTTCCGCGGATCTAATGAATTGCTCAAGTTTTATGATAATAATCTAAAATATCCTGTATCAATTCCTGAGGTATTCGTCCAGTGTCAGGACGAGGAAATCATGCATGCAGGTTTTGCGATGAGCCTTGGCGGCATCTTCAGAGGTAAAGACCTCAAGACAGCCGAGGCACCTATGAAGGTAGATCACGTGAGCTTTTGGAAAACGTTACGAGAAGAATCTTACTGCGGGATTTGACTTTAAATATCCCCTTCGTATGACAGGGTCGAAATGCATAATTTCATCGCAATATGACACAGTGTATGCTCCTTGTCAACGGAGTCGCCGGCAATGTCTTTACAAATGGGCGATTAGGGAAAAAGGGCCATCGAGCCGGGCTGGCTGACGGAGCCGAGCGCCTGATCGTTTCCAGAAGCGAGATGGAAAGATTGAGACTGAGACGGAAGACAGACCGCGGCACAGATATTGGCCTCGTCCTAGAGCGTGGAACCAGACTGCATCATGGTGACATTCTAAAAGTGAAAGAAAAATTTATTGTCGTAGAGCAGATGCCGGAAAAGGTCGCTTCAGTCATCATGGAAGAACGCGGCAAATTGGAAATGGTAGACATGGCCGCCCTAATTGGGTACACAATCGGAAACAGGCACAGGCCGATATCGATTCTTCAAGGCAAGATTTCATTTCCCATACAAAATGATTCGGAGATTGAGGTTTTCGAAAAGCTCATGCCCGCCGGCGTCAGGCTTGATTTTTCTGTGCAGGTTTTTGTGCCTTCAAGAGATGTTCATGATCATGCATAGCCATGAGTTCCACATGATGCAGCTCGCCGATTCGTTCTTTCCTTCTGGGACTTTTGGATTCTCAGGAGGTCTGGAATCGTTCGTCAAGTCAGGAAGGATAAAGGACAAAAAAGGTGTTCTGCTATTTATCCGGCAGCAGCTAGAGTTTCAGATCATGCCCTGTGACTGCGTCGTGCTGTCGGCGGTGATGAGTTCTGCAACCAGCAAGGATATTGACGGGATAGTGCGTGCTGATTCCAGATATTATGCAATGAAGCTCGTTAGGGAAATGCGAACTGCTTCCACAAGGTCAGGCAAGCAAATTCTCCAGACGCTTGCGCACATAAAGATCAACGAGCTTGCAAAGGAATTTCGGATAATGATCGATCAGGGCAAGAGCCCAGGCACCTATCCTGCATGTCTGGCCATGGCTGCATACAGCCTCCAGATCCCGGCAGAGAGCGCGGTTCGGATCATGTTGTACACCTACTGCTCCAGCATCGTCGGCTCTGCCGTCAGGCTGGGCACTGTGTCTCACATCGAAGGCCAGAGAGTTCTCTGCTTTCTTGCGCAAGATGTCAGCTCTGCGACACCGAAACGCGACCTGGATGACCTCTGGCAACTTTCCCCGCTTGCAGAGATATTACAAATGCGGCATGAGCAAGACGAGTTCAGAATGTTTATTACGTGATCTGGGTCTCGGTTGAAATGTGGCAAGAAGGATCCCCAGGGTTGGCATCGGGGGCCCCGTAGGTTCTGGAAAGACGAGGCTTATCGAGCAACTTGTGCCGGCCCTTACGAGGAAGGGCTATCGCTGCTGCATAATTTCTAACGATGTGGTTTCTAAAGAGGACGCACAGCGCATGCAGAGGATTCTGGCGACGGAAGCAAAGTTGATGCCCGAGAACATGATAATTGGAATAGCTACCGGGGGCTGCCCCCATACTGCAGTGCGTGAAGACCCCAGCATCAACCTTGCAGTGATTGATGAAATCGAACACAAGGATCCTACTCTGGATCTGATAATCATAGAAAGCGGAGGCGACAACACCATGACGACATTCAGCTCCGAGCTCGCAGACTATTTCATCTATATCGTCGATGTTGCCGGCGGCGACAAATATCCTAGAAAGCGCGGACTTGGAATTGAAAGTTGCGACCTGCTGGTTATCAATAAAATAGATCTAGCGCCGCATGTCGGCGCCGACCTTTCTGTAATGGCGCGCGACGCAAAAGCCGTCAGGCCCGGCAAGCCGGTCGAGTTTGTCAACTGCAGGACAGGAGACGGGGTCGAACGCGTTGCGGATCATCTCGCAGAAGGATTGCTTTTTGACAAGCCTGTCTCCCAGAAAAGACGGAAGGCAGCCAGAAGAGGATGACGCTCCTTAAGGTACCAAACTCATTTGAAAAATATGGCAACTACAGCGCTGCGTTTGGGATGGCTCGGATTACGCTCTCCCGCAAAAACTCTTCGAGGACTGCGATAAGCCAGCTGGAGACAAAAGCCCCGCTCCTTGTTCAAAGAGCGCTTTACCCGGATACAGAATTCTCGGACATGGCTCATCTCTACATAATGTCCTCCGCGGGCGGCGTCTTGCAGGGAGACAGGCTAGGGATCGATATAGATGCAGAAGAGAACACGATGTCTCGAATAACAACGCAGTCTGCGACAAAGATCTACAAGATGGACAAGGGCTACGCCTCGCAGCAGGTAAAAATTTCTGCCAAAAAAAATAGCTACGTCGAATTTGTACCGCGCCAGCTAATACCCTTCAAGTCGTCGCGGTTCTGCCAAGGGGTGACCCTTGTAGCTGAAGCGGGATCCACAGTCGTGTATTCGGAGACTCTGGCTGCAGGCCGTATTGCATCGGGAGAAAAATTCGACTTTGACGCATGTTTTTTGAGAATTGACGCGTACGACACTGGGAGCCATCTGTTGTTTGCAGACGCTTGCAACATCGAACCACCTTCTTCTGGCAAAGCAACGCTAGAGCGACTGTTTGCGGGCAAGGGCATTTGGTCCACCATTTACATCCTTTCCGACAGGGACAACATTGCGCCGCTAGAGAAAGCAATAGGTGACGCAATTCATGACAGTTCGGTCCTCGCAGGTTGCACTATTCTTCCAAATGAATGCGGGCTTGTCGTCAGAATGCTTGACGATTCAATTGACGAGATTGAACAGCAGGTAACAACCATTACTGGAATCGTGCGCTGTCATGTAGCACGCAACAGAAAAGAAAAAAGATAGCCACCCGCGTAGCGCGCACTTGCCATCCAACTTTTATAACTGTCTGGAACAAGTTTAGCCCGCCTTTATGACATCCCACGAGCTTTTTGGCGATGGTGTTTCCCGCAGTAGTGGCAATCAGGCCAGACGCTACAACCTCCTTGCAGCGAGGCTCATCGCTGAGCTAGTCAAGAATTCGCTTGGCCCAAGAGGCATGGACAAGATGTTTGTCGATCTTTTGGGAGAAGTTACCGTGACAAAGGATGGCGCGACGCTCCTGCGCAAAATAGACGTTGAGCATCCTGCGGCCAAGGTCATTATTGAAGCATCAAATGCGGTTGACAACGAGGTTGGCGACGGCACCACG
Source organism: Nitrososphaera sp. (assembly GCA_022545875.1). Lineage (GTDB taxonomy): Archaea > Thermoproteota > Nitrososphaeria > Nitrososphaerales > Nitrososphaeraceae > Nitrososphaera. The sequence goes on along the minus strand of JAKEIF010000163.1, from coordinate 1,993 downwards.
TCAGTCGTGGTTCTTGCAGGCGCCCTTGTGCAGAAGGCAGAGGCGCTGCTGGACATGGGGATTGCTCCCTCAACAATTTCTGAAGGATACTCAAAGGGCCTTGAATTCGCGCTTGACGCTCTAGGCGATATCTCGCAAAAATATGCCAACACAGACAGAGAAGTTATGAAACGGTTGGCAGTTACGTGCCTTCAATCAAGGGCACTATCGTACGCAGGAGAGCATGCAGCCGACCTTGTTGTAGACGCAGTCTCGAGCGTAGCGGATTTTGGAAGTGGCCATGCAGAAATCGACGACATCAAGATAGAGGAGAAGCAAGGCAGCATTTCGGAGATGCAGCTTGTAAGCGGGATAGTGCTTGACAAGACCATAGACAGCTCGGCAATGCCCAAGCATGTTAATGACGCCAAGATTCTTCTGATAGACGAAGACCTGGAAGGTAAGAGGACCAAAACCGATGCAGAGATTAGGATAACGCACCCTAGTCAGCTCAAGGCCTACTCCTATGCCCAGACTGAAATGATTAGGTCGAAGCTGCAGCACATAGTCGACTCTGGTGCCAATGTAGTACTCTCGCGAAAAGGGATCAACACTTTTTCACAGAATTTCCTGCGGGAAGCGGGCATCATTTCCGTCCGTAGGGTAAAAGAAAATGATCTTATCTGGCTAGCCAAGGCGACTGGAGCTACTATAACTGGGAGGCTTGATCATGACCATGAGATCGATCATCACCATGGCCACCATTCTGGCAATCATCACCATGAATCCGACCATGATCTCAATCACACACATTACCACCACGCGGACATTGACATCAAACTCGGTTACGCGAGCCGCGTTTACGAAAAATTCGTAGGAGACGACAGGATGGTGTTTGTTGAGGGCTGCAAGAATCCCAAATCAATTACTTTGCTTTTACGGGCAAACTCGAAGAGGACCCTTGATGAATGCCATAGGTCAGCACTTGACGCGGTACATGTCCTGCGCAACTTTATTGCGTCGCCTGAAATAGTCCTGGGCGGCGGATCCGTTGAGGCAGCAATTGCAAAGAGAGTGAGAGAGAAAGCACTCTCAATTGAAGGGCGCGAGCAAATAGTTCTAGGCATGTTTGCAGACGCGCTCGAAGAGATTCCGCTCACTATTGCCAGAAACGCAGGGATGGACGAAATAGATACGCTTACCCAGCTTCGCTCAAGCCATGCACTGTCAAACGGCAAGGTCAGCACTTTTGGCATAGATGCAATCTACAGGAAAGTAAAAGACATGTCGCCTGATGTCGTCGAGCCAACCGTAGTCAAGGTGCAGGTAATAAAAACGGCGGTAGAGGTCACGAATATGCTACTCAGGGTAGACGATGTTCTGATGGCAAAGCCGGTAATGCATACTCATACTCATGGCGATGGCATAAAGCATACGCACGCAGGCGGCGACAAGACGCATGCCCATGACCATTTCGACAGGCTGGGCAAGCAGCAGCGCCCAATGCACCACTACTACTAGAGGAAGACTTGCTCTACCACTCCAAGCTCGTATACCAGCCCGACGCCGATTGCGAGGGTAATTACAGCAGCCGCGTACCTTAGCAGCAAATTCACCTTCCTGTAGTTGCCTGCCCGTGTGAAGGGCAGCCCTATTAGCGCGCTCATTGCGGCCATGCTGGCTATCGATCCTGCGCCAAAGATGGCAATGTACCCCAGCCCAAGAGGGACAGAGCTTATCGTAGACAGGACAACGAGCATCAGGGCACCGCTTCCGGCCATTCCATGTATCATTCCTACAATGAGCGCCTTGTGACCGTGCTTGTGATCATTGTGGTGGTTATGTTCATGGGAATGCACCAGACCCGTTTCATCGTGGAAATGCTTGTGGGAGTGCGCCTTGCCCCTGCCAACTATTCCCCTTAGGAACTTGCGTGTGTTGAAGCCGGTAAGCGCAGTGATGCCAAGAAAGATCAGCATCAGGCCAACGCCGAATTCAAGCCTGCCACTTATTT